>WTKA01000074.1:0-14633 GCA_011524605.1 Hyphomicrobiales bacterium
CTTAATACTTTTAATTCAAACAGAATTGAACAAAATTAATAGGTCCTGAGCCTAGATAAATAAAGAGAAAAACATGGCTGCCTTGAAAGAATATCTTATTTCTCCTGTTAAAGCACCAAAGGATATAAAAACACAAATTATCGCAGCCTTTCAAGCTCAGATAGGGCAAGATGTTGAAAATGATGCTTTGGTCAATGTGTTAGCAATTTTATTATCTGCTTCATCCTATTTATCAGATATTGCAAAACAGCATGATACTTGGCTCCCTCAGCTGCTAAATCAATCTGTTGATGAGGCTATTAAGGCTTGTTTTGCATTTGAAGATATTGATCATTCATCCTCAAAAGAATGCGCAAAACAATGCCGCCTTTCAAAAAAACGCCTCTCCTTATTACTCGGCCTATTACATTATCATCCTGACTGGCCTGTTATGGATATTGTCAAAATTTGGAGTGAATTTGCAGAGCAAGCTGTAAAAGTTTTGACAGATATATTGATCAAAGAAGCAGTTGATAATGGGCAAATCAGTTTTAAAAATCCCTCCGACTTACAAAGTCATGGCTATTTTATTCTTGCCCTTGGCAAGCTAGGCGGCAAAGAGCTTAACTATTCTAGCGATATTGACCTGATTGCTTTTTTTGAGCCAGATAGGCTTGTCCACCATAAGCCTGACTATGCAAAAGGTTTCTTTATAAAATTAACAAAAGATTTGATATATTTATTAGAGCGCCGGGAAAAAGAGGGGTATATTTTCCGAACAGACTTTCGACTGCGCCCAGACCCTGGCTCCACCGCAGTGACGCTTTCCACTGATGCCGCTTATAATTATTATGAACAATTTGGGCAGACATGGGAAAGATCAGCTTTTATCAAAGCGCGCCCTATCGCGGGGGATATCAGCACCGCCCAGCATTTTTTAACCGAGCTACACCCCTTTATTTGGCGTAAATATCTTGACTATGTCTCCATAGATGAAATTCACGCTATGAAGCGCAAAATTCAAGCCCATCATGGTTTTGCTGATATTCAAATTGAAGGACATAATATAAAAATTGGTCGTGGTGGTATTCGTGAAATTGAATTTTTTGTCCAATGTCAGCAGCTTATTTTTGGCGGTCGTATTTTGGCCTTACAGGGCAAGCCAACATTGAAAATGCTTGATGCCTTAACATCCCATCATTTTGTTGAGGAAGCGGTTGCGGTTAAAATAAAAGCGGCTTATTCATTTTTCCGTATTATTGAAAATAATATTCAAATGATGCGCGATGAGCAAACCCACGCCATTCCTAAATCTGAGGAAGATCGTCATTCTCTTGCCTTAATGAGCGGTTTTGAAAATTTTGAAGCGCTAGGCATTGCCCTTGAAAAACAGTTAGAAACAGTTGCCCATATATATGATATTTTATTTGCCGATGAGTATGTCTCCGATAAATCTATCATAGATGCAATTGATTTAACAGATGAGCAGGCTATTGAAAAAATGCTTGTTGAAATTGGTTTTAAAGACGCAGCCTCTTGCGCTAATATTGTTTCTTCATGGGGGCGAGGTGGTATCCAATCTATTTCAAATATTAATGCCCGCCAGCAATTTGAAAAAATATTACCAAATTTACTGACATCCATTGCTTATGCTCCAAATAGCCAAGTAGTTTTAGCCCAATTTGATCATTTTTTAAGAAGATTGCCCGCTGGGTTGCAGTTTTTTTCGCTTTTAAAATCAGAGCCTAAATTATTTGATTTGATGACAACAATATTTGCAACAGCGCCACGCATGACAGCAATTTTAGCAGCCCGTCCTAGGCTTTTTGATGTTATGCTAGACCCAAGATATGATGATGAAGCAAGTTTTCAGCATGAACTTATTGATAATCTAGTAACGGAATTAGCGCGCGCCCCCCATTATGAAGATCAGCTAGATGCTATTCGAATTTTTGGCCAAGATCACTTATTCAAAATAGGGGTTAAGCTGCTTGCAAAGCGGATGACATTGCAAGAAGCGGGTAATGCCTTTTCCCAAAAAGCAGATTTAATTATTCAAAAAACAGCGGCGATTGTTTTTGACTATCTTGTAGAGAAATATGGTATTTTACCTGGAGCGCGTTGGGGCGTCTTAGGCATGGGTAAATTAGGTAGCCAAGAAATGACAGCGGCGTCAGATCTTGATCTTATCATTTTATATGATCATGATGAGAGGGCAAAATATTCAAATGGTAAGCGCGCCCTTTCCCCTTCTCAATATTTTTCTCGCTTCACGCAATATCTGATTACCGCTTTATCAGCGCCAACAGCACAAGGGCGTTTATATGAAGTTGATATGCGTCTCAGGCCTTCGGGTCGTAATGGCCCTGTTGCCTCTCGTTTAAAAAGTTTCATTACCTATCAGAAAGAAGAAGCTTGGGTATGGGAACATTTAGCCCTTATTCGTTCACGCCCGATTGCTGCATCAGACGGCTTTATGGAAGAGATGGAAAATGCAAAGAAAATGATTTTTAAATCCCAAAAACGGAGTGTGAATGAGATTGTCCAAGATACGCTCGATATGAAAAAGCGTATTTTTGAAGAAAAAAAATCACATAATATTTGGGATTTTAAAACGCGGCAAGGGGGGCAGATGGATGTCGAACTCACTATACAAGCCCTTATTCTTATTGCTTTTAAAAGGGGAGAGCAAAATATACAGTGTGATGCATATGAGTTTTTAGAAAGTTTAAAAAAATCTAAATTACAAAATTGTAATCAAATAGACATACTTAGGAAAGCTAGTAAATTTTATATTCGTCTCATGCAAGTTCAAAGGCTTTGTATCACACAGTTTGAAATTGATGCTCTACCACCGGCTTTACTTAATTTATTAAATGATGCTGGAGAATGCGATAATTTTGAACAGTTGGCGCAAAAGCTTCAACTGAATTTAACACAGGTCAGCGAAATTGCAGATGAACTCTTAAAAGCAGAATTAACCCCTGCTGATTTATAAATAAGGAAATATTAAAATGAATAACTTTAAAAAATTCTCTCTTGCTTTAGCAACTGGCCTAGCACTTATCACAACACCTCTTATGGTAAGCAGCTCTTATGCAGATGATCATGCGACAGAACAGAGCGAAGAGATGAAAAAAGGTAAGAAAGAGAGAAAAGGCAAGCGTTTTGATTTTGCTGAAATAGATTCAGATGGTAATGGGAGCATTAGCTTTGATGAATTTAAAGCAGGCCGTTCAAATGACCGTTTAGCGAAAGTAGATACAAATGGAGACGGCACAATCTCGGCTGAAGAAATTGCTGCTTGGGGTGCTGACAGTGAAAAGAAAAATGCAGAACGCTTCGAAAAAGCAAAAGAACGCATGGTTTCTAAGCTTGATACCAATGAAGATGGCCAAATTGATGCAAGTGAATTAGAAGCGCGCCAAAAAGAATATTTTGATAAGCTTGATGAAAATGAAGATGGCGCGTTAACGGAAGAAGAAATCAAATCAAAAATGAGAAAAGGCAAGAAGGGTAAAAGAAGCAACAAAGAAGCGGATGATTCTTAATAGATCCTGATTGAAGTTTTAGATATATTGTCAATGCTATGCGCCTTCTAATGAGATTAGAGGGCGCGTGCTTTTTCTTAATCATTTAAAATAGCTGCACGTTCTTCACCTTTAATATCACGCAACGCATATAAAGTAACTTTACTACTCACGCCCATTTTTCTTAGATTTGAAATATAAGGTAGTATTTCTTCTTTATGCCAACGCATAAGATCTCTCAAACACCAGCCAACCCCCGTTTGCACCAAGTGTTCGTCATCATATTTTAATGCCTCACAATGCTGAAGAGCGATATCTTTATACAGTCTTGATTTTGCTACTTTACGTGTGAATATAACCACGCTTGCTCGGCGCATCCAAGGGTCGCTATCTATATTCCATTGTTTTAGAAGTTGTATGAGCTCTTGCTCATATTGATTTAGAATATTTGGCAAGAAGGATTTGGTATAGCTATCAATTTTACTCCAGCCATGCTGGCTTCTTATTAATTCATCAAGCAAACAAAAATGTTCAGGAGAAAAATACTCAGTTATCTGTTCTAAAATAGCTAATGCAACTGTTTTTTGTTCCCCATATCCAGAGTAAATTAGGCGCTTGGCAAGTGTAATTTTTTCTTCTTTAGATAATAGCTTTATTTCTCCCTTAAGGCTTGAGATGAGCCGCTTCATTTCTGGCGCTCTGACACCATATCCCAAATATCGTGGGTCAGGTTCATTCGCGTCAGAAGTATAGGGAGATGCTTCTCCAAGAATGAGGAGTTTAGAAACAATGCTCTGGTGCAGGAGCTCAAGTTTTTGTATTGATTGTTTAGGTGTCATAATAAAATGATTGCGTTTTGGCCCGATTGATTTTAGGCACAGAGCCTAAACATTTATAAAATCAAAAATCTTTGGGTCAAGCAAATGAGATGGATTTGTGTTTGTCATCGCTTTGAGCATCACTTCTTTTCTGCCTGGATGTTTCACTTCCCATTCTGCAAGCATGTTTTTGATGATTTCGCGTTGCAGCCCTTCTTGCGCCCCGCAAAGATTGCAGGGAATGATTGGAAATTGCATGGCATCTGAAAATTTTTGAATATCCGTTTCAGAGCAAAAAACAAGGGGGCGTAAAACATGAAGATCGCCCTCTTCATTCCTCAGCTTTGCGGGCATTGCCGTTAGCTTGCCCCCATGGAACAGGTTTAAGAAAAATGTTTCTAAAACATCTTCCCTATGGTGACCTAGAATAACAGCTGAGCAGCCTTCTTCGCGTGCGATACGATATAAAATGCCACGTCTTAGTCTTGAGCATAAAGCGCAATAAGTTTTGTTTTCAGGAATTTTATCTGTAACAATAGAATAGGTATCCTCGCGCTCAATACGATAATCGATAGCATGACTTTCAAAAAAATTAGGTAAGACTTCTGGTGGAAAGCCTGGTTGAGCTTGGTCTAAATTACATGCTAATAGCTCTACAGGTAAAAGGCCGCGCCATTTTAGCTCTTGTAATATAGCGAGCAGAGTGTAGCTATCCTTACCGCCTGATAGGCAAACTAGCCATTTTTCACCGGGTTTGGCCATGGCATATAAATCAAGCGCTTCTCTTGTTTGACGAATGAGACGTTTGCGAATTTTTTTAAAAGACACACTAGAGGGCGCATTTTTAAAAAGGGATAGGCCATCATCTGCATTTGGATCAGTATGTACAGCATCCAGCTCATCTTTATCGTGTGCGGTTAGATCCAGTTCAATCGCCATTATTTTTACCCAAATTAATAAAATTTCGCCTTACTTAGCGCTTTAAAAATGATGAGGTCAAGCATGATATGTTCAAAACGATATAAACCAACGTTCAACCAAGCTTAAGGCCATTGCCGAGCGTTTTATCTGGCACTGCTAATACTACATGACCATCTGTATCATAAAAGCCCGTAACTAGGCTCAGAGCCTATTAATTTAGTCCATTCTACGCCAACAGATTTACCCTATGAAAAGGAAAGAAAGCGCAGGAACTACTGGTAATTTCAAGCTTTTTTGACGTATTCATAGTGTAAATCTGTGGTGCCCATTGGTTTGATTTAAAAGTGGGTTTGACTTAAAAGCATCATTTGTCAAAAATAAAGTTTCAACAATAACAATAGTATTCTTTTACTTTATTTTCATCCAATTAATACTTTTAATTCAAATAGAATTGAACAAAATTAATAGGTTCTGAGCCTAGCACTTCAGATCTGAAGGGGCCTATTTGTCGTGGTGGAAAATTGGTCAGGCAAATGACTTGCTTACCCAGTAAAGCTTCTTTTGTATAATGATGGGTTATTTGTGCGCTGGATTTTTTTGGCTCTTCTTCGCCAATATCCACTAATAGTTTATAGGCAGGCTTTCGTGCCTCAGGAAAATCCTGCACATCAACAATTGTGCCCGTTTAAATCTCAACTTTTTCAAAGTCATCCCATGTAATCATTATATTTCCCAGCCTCTTATTAGATCATCTACTGCTCACTATAGCATAATGCTTCACACATTTTTCAATGCCATTAAAATAAAAAACCCGCGAGAAAAATCTCACGGGTCTTTTGAATGATTTGGATATTTGCTCCACTATCAAGAAAAATCTATATAGTAAAGCAAAGTGCCCCAAAAAAATTACTTAAGAGAAACTTTAGCACCAGCTGCTTCAAGCTTTTCTTTAAGTTCGTTTGCTTCGTCTTTAGAAACAGCTTCTTTGATTGGCTTTGGAGCGCCTTCAACAAGCTCTTTCGCTTCTTTTAGACCAAGACCAGTGATGCCGCGAACTTCTTTAATCACGTTGATTTTCTTGTCGCCAGCAGACTCAAGAATAACGTCAAATTCGTCTTTTTCTTCAGCAGCAGCGCCAGCGTCACCACCAGCAGGCATAGCAGCCATAGCAACAGGAGCAGCAGCAGATACGCCCCACTTGTCTTCTAATAGTTTAGAAAGCTCAGCAGCTTCCATTACAGTTAAAGATGATAGATCTTCTACGATTTTTTCAAGATCAGCCATTGTTTCATTTCCTTAAAATCAAAAAATTAGTCAAATTAAAAATTATGCAGCTTGGTCGGAATCGCCATAAGCAGAAAAGACACGTGCAAGTTGGCCTGCAGGCGCTTGAAGCACTTGAGCAACTTTTGTTGCTGGTGCTGCCACAAGGCCAACAATCTTGCCGCGTAGCTCATCAATAGATGGCATGCTAGCAAGTGCCTTAACACCATTCTCATCGAGAATAGTTGAACCCATTGCGCCACCGCGAATGACAAGCTTGTCATTTTTGTTAGAAAATTCTTGAAAAATTTTCGCAGCAGTAACAGGATCTTCTGAATATCCATAGATGGTTTGTCCAACTAGAATATCAGAAAGGCCTTCCATTTCAGTGTCTTTAAGTGCAAGTTTAACGAGTCGGTTTTTTGCTACTTTGACGGTGCCGCCTGCCTTCTTCATTTCGCCGCGAAGCGTTTGAAGATCGGCTACGGTTAGGCCTGCATAATGCGCAGCTACAAGAACGCCTGAAGACTTAACTGTCTCACGGAATTCTTCCACAAACGCATATTTTTCGGCTTTTTCCATCAAAAAACCTCCATGCTAGACTTAACTTAATACAAGTAAGTCTTGGTTTACATTAGCCATATGAATCCCTGACGGAAAATATATGGCGGCTCAAACCTGTTCGAAAGGAAAATGAAATTGATTAAAAGTCACCTATTTAATCAATTATGCCTCACATATTTCATGTGAGATGAAATTCATAAACCAGTCTATACAGGGGCATTTACAATATTTCAGATTTTACTAAATCATCCATATAAACCTGCAGTCTCGGACAGGGGTGTTTGCGTATCAAACAAGAAGTGCAAACAAAATCAGGCCTTATGTGAATAAGGCCTAACTTATTCTTTTACTTAACTGATAATATCAGAAGTTTCAACCTTAATTCCAGGACCCATCGTTGAAGAAAGCGAAATGCTTTTCACGAAAGCGCCTTTAGCACCTGTAGGACGGGCTTTTTGAACGGCATCAACGAAGCTGCGAATATTTTCAGAAAGATTTTCTGAAGAAAAGCTAGCTTTACCAACGCCTGCATGAATGATACCTGCTTTTTCAACACGGAATTCTACAGCACCCATTTTTGCACTTTTCACGCCTTCACCAATATTGGCAGTTACCGTGCCAACTTTTGGATTTGGCATAAGGCCGCGAGGGCCTAACACACGCGCAAGACGACCAACAAGAGGCATCATGTCTGGTGTTGCAAGGGCACGATCAAAGTTGAGCGTTCCGCCTTGGATTTGTTCAACTAAATCTTCTGCACCAACAATATCAGCGCCTGCTTCTTTTGCTTCGTCTGCTTTTGCATCGCGTGCAAATACGGCAACGCGCACTGTTTTACCTGTACCGTGAGGTAGGTTGCAAACACCGCGAACCATTTGATCTGCATGGCGAGGGTCAACACCCAAATTCATAGAGATGTCAATTGTTTCGTCAAACTTAGCGGTTGCTTTCTCTTTAACAAGAGCGATTGCATCATCTAGCTTTAACTGTGCATCAAGATCTAAGCCTTCACGCGCTTTTAGAATTCTTTTTCCTGCTTTAGCCATTATCTTACTCCACCACTTCAAGACCCATGGATCTTGCAGATCCTTCGATCATTTTCATTGCAGCTTCAATTGTGTCAGCGTTTAAGTCAGCCATTTTAGCTTCTGCAATCGTTTTAACTTGGTCTTTTGTTACTTTACCAACAAAGCTACGACCTGTTGTGCCAGAGCCGCTTTTAAGACCAGCCGCCTGCTTAAGCATATAGCTTGCTGGTGGTGTCTTTGTTTCAAAAGTGAAAGACTTATCTTGGAAGATAGTAATGATGGTTGGAATAGGCTGACCTTTTTCCATATTCTGCGTTTTTGCATTAAATGCTTTACAGAATTCCATGATGTTAAGACCGCGCTGACCAAGAGCTGGGCCAATGGGAGGGGAAGGGTTAGCAGATCCGGCAGGTACCTGTAATTTTAGGTAACCGGCAATTTTTTTCGCCATGATAATACTCCAATAAAATGATGCGCCATAATGTATGAGGCATATTATTTTAAAATGGTCTCGTGGTTAGCTTCAAAACATCCGGCGAAGATGATTACAAGCTGCCACAAGGATTAGATAATTCTAATGGCATAGGCCTTATAACAAATAGGGCTGAAAAGCAAGTTTTTTATATTTAGGTTTAGGCTATGATTATTTTTTTGATTTTGGGATATTTTATTACACTCTTTTTTCACAGGTCATGCTTTAAAAAAGGCGTCATGCAATTATAGCTTGACATGATCAATTCGTAATGATATTTACGTTTACGTAAGCGTAATTTTCTCTGTTATTTGTCATAAAATTATGCCATGCTATTATGTTTAGGAGAGATATATGGGACTGTCTCCGCAAGTGAGAGATAAAAAAGACCCGGATATATTCACGATCGGTGAATTGTCTCGCGCTTTTGATGTTACTTTAAGAACTTTGAGATTTTATGAAGATAAGGGGCTGTTAACCCCCATAAGGCGTGGGAATACACGTCTTTATACAAGGCGCGACCGCGGTCGGCTTAGACTTGTTTTGATGGGGAAGAAGGTTGGTTTTTCTCTAGAAGAAATTAAAGAGATGCTTGATCTTTATGATTTGAAAGACGGGCAAGTCACCCAGTTAAATGCTGCCTTAGGAAAATTCAATGATCAAATCGAAAATTTGATTGGCCAAAAAAAAGAGATTGAAACAGCCATCGCAGAGCTCACGCGTAGCCGTGACATTGTTGAGGGCATGTTGCGAGAAAAAGAAAAGGCTAACGAAGAAGAATAGCCGCTTTAAAATAGATTAATATTAGGACGGAGGAACCCTAATGCCAACATATAATGCGCCGGTAAATGATACTAAATTTCTACTAAATTCAGTTTTTAAGTTGGAAAACTATTCTCATCTTAATGGATTTGATGAAGTTTCCGAAGATTTGGTTGAAGCTATTTTAGAAGAGGGGGCAAAACTTGCTCAAGAAGTTTTGCATCCCTTAAATGCTGTTGGCGATAGTCAGGGCTGCGTATTAAATGACGGGCAAGTAAAAACACCTGAGGGTTTTATTGGTGCTTATAATAGCTTTAAAGAAGGTGGCTGGATTGGCATGGGCTGTGATCCTGATTATGGTGGGCAAGGCCTGCCCTTTACAATTACTTCTGCCATGAATGAATTTGTTTCCTCTGCTAATATGGCTTTTGCTATGTATCCTGGGCTCAGCCAAGGGGCTATTGCTGCAATCCATACCCATGGAACGGATGAACAAAAGCAAACCTATTTACCTAAAATGGTTGAAGGAGAATGGTCAGGCACTATGAACCTAACCGAGCCTCATTGTGGAACGGATTTAGGTCTTTTAAAATCAAAAGCAGTTTCTGCTGATAATGGTTCATACAAGATTTCAGGCACTAAAATATTTATCTCAGCTGGCGATCATGATTTAACTGATAATGTTATCCATCTGGTGCTTGCCCGTATTGAAGGGGCGCCAGAGGGCGTAAAGGGTATTTCACTTTTCATTGTTCCTAAATTTTTAATCAATGAGGATGGCAGTTTGGGAGCACGCAATGGTGTCGAATGTGCGCGATTGGAAGAAAAAATGGGCATCCATGGCAATTCTACATGTGAGATGCGCTATGAGGAGGCAACAGGCTATCTAATCGGGGAAGAGAACCGCGGTTTAAACGCTATGTTTGTCATGATGAATGAAGCCCGCTTAGGAGTTGCTATTCAAGGTTTAGCACAGTCTGAGATTGCTTATCAAAATGCTGTTTCTTATGCACTGGATCGTCGCCAAGGTCGCGCGCTTACGGGAGCAAAAGAAGCAGATGCCCCCGCAGATCCCATCATTGTTCATCCTGATATTCGTAAAAACTTAATGCGTATCAAAGCCTTTAATGAGGGTGGGCGCGCTTTAATTATTTGGGGCGGTTTGCTTTCGGATATTATCCACCGTGCAGAAGATGAAAAAGAAAAGCAAAAAGCCGATGATTTACTTGGGCTTATCACGCCAGTTTTAAAAGGCTATCTCACAGATGTTGGCTTTGATAATACCGTAAAGGCGCAACAGGTCTATGGCGGGCATGGTTATATTACGGAATGGGGGATGGATCAATTTGTCCGCGATAGCCGTATTGCCATGATTTATGAAGGGGCAAATGGTATTCAGGCTCTTGACCTTGTTGGGCGCAAGCTTTCAAGAAATGGTGGTAGAGCCATTATGACGCTTTTTGGTGATATTGACGCTTTTGTTAAAGAGCATGAAGGCAATGAAAAGTTAACCCCTTATCTTACTGGCTTGAAAGAAGGGCGCAAAGATTTGGAAGCTGCAACCATGTGGTTCATGCAAAATGCAATGGCTAACCCAGATAATGCCGGTGCCGGCTCTTCTGATTATATGCATATGATGGGCTTAACCATTATGGCTTATATGTGGGCACAGATTATGGTTGCTGTGCAAACTGATCAAGATAACGGTAATGGCTCAGCTTCTTTCCTTGATAATAAAGCAAAAACAGCTGAATTTTTCATGGCACATATGATGCCTGATACGAAGGCTCAGCTTGCTCGCATTCAACAGGGCGCTGCAGCAATTATGGCGCTTGAAGCAGATCAGTTTGTAAATGGGTAATAGATAATATGTGCAGTTTAGCTATCTAATTAAAGCTGCACATATGATTTGAATTTCAAAATAGATATTTTTTTCAGGAGGGCTTAATGGCCGATTGTTATATCTTTGATCATGTACGCACACCGCGTGGACGTGGCAAGAAAGACGGTTCTTTGCATGAGGTTACGGCGTTACAACTTGCGACGCAAACTTTAACACAAATAAGAGATAGAAATGAATTAGATACAGCAAAAGTAGATGATGTCATTTTAGGCTGTGTTGATCCGGTCGGTGAGGCGGGGGGGGATATCGCTCGCTCTGCTGTTTTAAACGCAGATTATGACGAGGCTGTTCCTGGCGTTCAAATCAACCGCTTTTGTGCATCAGGGCTTGATGCTGTGAATATGGCGGCTTCCAAAATAATGGCAAGCCAAGCGGATATGACAATAGCGGGCGGCGTGGAATCCATGAGCCGCATTGGAATGGGGGCATCAGGCGGTGCTTGGCCTGTGGATCCAAACTTAGCGGTTAAATCCTATTTTATGCCTCAAGGTATATCCGCTGATTTAATTGCGACAAAATATGGTTTTTCACGTGATGACGCGGATAGCTTTGCTGTTGAAAGCCAAAAGCGCGCTGGTGCTGCATGGGCAGATGGGCGTTTTGATAAGTCAGTCATCCCTGTTAAAGATATAAATGGCTTTACGATCTTGGCTAAAGACGAGCATATGCGTCCAGGCACTGATATGCAGTCTTTAGGCGGGCTAAAAGCATCTTTTGAAGTGATGGGTGAAATGGGCGGTTTTAATGCTGTTGCTATGACACGCTATCCTGAATTTGAAAAGCTTACTCATGTTCACCATGCGGGGAATTCATCTGGAATTGTGGATGGTGCTGCAGCTGTTTTATTAGGCTCAAAAGGGGCTGGCACAAGACAGGGGCTTAAACCGCGTGCAAGAATTAAAGCTTTTGCTACGGTGGGTTCTGAACCAAATATCATGCTCACAGGCCCTGTTGATGTAACAGAAAAAGTTCTTAAACGCGCTAAGATGGATATAAATGATATTGACTTAATTGAGGTCAATGAAGCCTTTTCCGCTATTGTGCTGCGCTTTATGCAGGCTTTTGATGTGGATCATTCAAAGGTGAATGTGAATGGTGGTTCGATCGCTATGGGTCATCCATTAGGTGCAACAGGAGCAATGATCTTAGGAACTTTGGTTGATGAGATGGAACGTCGCGATTTAGAAACAGGCCTCGTAACCTTATGTGTTGCTGCTGGCATGGGCATCGCAACAATCATTGAGCGGGTTTAAATTCAAAATGAATTGGGATCGAGTTGAGATTGAAATCAATCTCCTCACCAAAATATGAGGGCAAAATATGTCGCAAAATAAACATTTTACTATTGAAACCGATGCAGATGGTATCGCAACAGTCACATGGGATAGTCCTGAAAAAAGCATGAATGTGTTTTCTGTTGAGGTTATGGACGAATTTGATGCATTGATTGACACATGGGTTGCGGATGAAGCGGTGAAAGGCATCATCATCACATCAGGAAAATCAACATTCTCAGGTGGCGCTGATTTAAATATGCTTGAAGATATTGCTGGTGAATATCAAGCAATGTTGCAAAGCGAAGGCGCGTTGCCTGCTAAAGAGCGTTTGATGGAGCGTGGCTCGCAAATGAGCTGGCTCTTCCGCAAGCTTGAAACCAATGGCAAGCCTGTTGTGATGGTTTGGAATGGTACAGCGCTTGGTGGTGCTTTTGAAATGGGGCTGGCATGCCATCATCGTATTGCAGTTGAAAATTCTAAAACAGTGCTTGGTTTGCCAGAAGTGAAGGTGGGTATCTTCCCCGGTGCAGGTGGCTCTCAGCGTGTCCCTCGCTTAATCGGTGCGCAAGATGCTTTGCAAATGATGACAACAGGGCAAATGCTGCGCATTGATCGTGCGAAAAAAATGGGGCTCGTTGATAATATTGTCTCTTCACGCTCTGCATTAACAGAAGCAAAGAAATGGCTCACGGAAGTTGGCGATGCGGTTGCACCATGGGATAAAGATAAGTTCCGCATTCCTGGCGGGCAAGTCTATTCAAAAGGCGGTATGATGGTATGGCCTGCAGTTAATGCCATTTATCAGCGCGAAACGAATGATAATTATCCGGGCATTAAATATCTTCTTCAGGCTGTTTATGAAGGTTTGCAGTTGCCAATGGATTTGGCGCTCAAGGTTGAGGCACGCTATTTCACTCACGTACTGCAAACGCCTGAAGCAGGCAATATGATTCGTTCTCTGTTCTTATCGAAACAAGAGCTTGATAAGCTAGCCCGTCGCCCTGATGTACCAAAAGCAAGATTACGCAAAATTGGTATTCTAGGCGCAGGCTTTATGGGCGCTGGTGTTGCTTATGTTAGTGCTGCGGCTGGTTTGCAAGTTGTGCTTATTGATCAAAGCCAAGAGGGGGCAGAAAAAGGCAAAGCCTATTCTGAAAAATTGATCACAGATCGTGTCCGCAAAGGGCGGGCTAGCGAAAAAGAAGCGGAAAAGCTATTAGAGCTTATTACGCCTACAACAGACTATGCTCAATTAGAAGGCTGCGATCTAGTTATTGAAGCTGTTTTTGAAGATAGGGACGTGAAAAAAGTGGCTACTGAAAAAGCTGCTGAATATCTTGGTCCTTCTTGCGTGTTTGCTTCTAATACCTCCACATTGCCCATTACCTCTTTGGCTAAAAATTATAAAAAGCAAAGCAATTATATCGGTATTCACTTTTTCTCGCCTGTAGAAAAAATGATGCTGGTAGAAATTATCATGGGTAAGCGCACATCTGATAAAGCGCTTGCAAAGGCGCTTGACTATGTTGGCATGATTAAAAAGACGCCAATTGTTGTCAATGATGGACGTGGCTTCTTCACCTCACGTGTTGTTATGACTTATGTCATGGAAGGTCATGAAATGTTGGTTGATGGCATACCAGCAGCGATGATTGAAAATGCAGGCAAAAAGTCAGGCATGCCTGTGGGGCCATTATCGCTCAATGATGAAGTTGCAATTGACTTGTCCTATAAAATTCAAAAGGCAACGCAAAAAGATCTTGGCGATAAATATGAAGGCGGCGCAATTGATCATATCTTAGAAGAAATGGTCATAAAGCATGAGCGCTTTGGTCGTAAAAATAAGAAGGGTTTTTATGATTATCCTGAAAAAGGAATGGGTAAAAAATCCCTATGGCCTGGGCTTGTTGATTTAACTGACAAACATCAAGAACCCGATAGCATTGATTTTGAAGAGGTTAAAGAGCAGCTACTTGTCCGTATGGCTTTGGAAACAGCGCGTTGTTTTGAAGAAAATATCTTAACAGATGTGCGTGAGGCCGATGTCGGCGGCATCTTAGGTTTTGGTTTTGCTCCCTATTCAGGTGGGCCTTTAAGCTATATTGATATGATGGGT
>WTKA01000074.1:14733-47150 GCA_011524605.1 Hyphomicrobiales bacterium
TTTTGGTTTTGCTCCCTATTCAGGTGGGCCTTTAAGCTATATTGATATGATGGGTGTCGATGTTTTTGTGAAAAAATGTAAAGCTTTTGAACGCAAACATGGTAAGCGTTTTAAGCCAAATAAGCTTCTTGTTGAAATGGCAAAAAATAACGAAACATTCTACGGTCGTTTCAATCCCCATGCAGCCCTTGAAGCTGCGGAGTAATTTTTTGTAGTTTATTAGGGATTATCCCAGCCTTATTGTTTGGAAATTTTATTTTTATATCAGCTGGTTGGGATTGATTGTTCCAATAAAATATTGAGGCTATAGCCTAAGATTGATATGAGAGAATTTCTTAGGCTATAGTTGCAAAACGCTCTATATTTTCCTACCGATATAGAGCGTTTTTTATGCTTTAAATCTTTTTGTTTCATGTTCGCCCATGAAATATCCCCCCATAATTTCTATAAAATGAAATGTGCCAAAGCGGCCTTTAAGCATCCATCCTATGCCAAAACTGATTAAAATGATGGCTTCAATGATGAAAGTGAAGTTGAATAGGTTTGGAATAAAGCTAGGCAATAGGTTTAGTCTTGCTAAAATTGCCCATATAAATGTTGCGCTAATGATCGCTGATAATATCTTATAAAGCTTATTACGACGGCGTTTCATTTGTCTATTATGTTCAGTTGATTGATCTTCTTTCGTCCAGCGGGTAAAGACAAATGCAATATGCAATAAAAGGCAAAACATGAAAATGAAAGCGCTAATGAGATGGACAGTGCCAGAACTTGGAAATTGTAGAAATAAAGCGTCAACATCTTTAATATTTTGCACATGATTTAAAACACAAGTCATAACATCCTTAATGCCATTGCAGCCACTATTGGTAAAATCAACAAAAAGCCTCAATTCTCCAGTTGCCGTTTCACATCCCATGCCGCTGGTGGGAAAGAGCGCAATGCCAAGGGCAAAAACGCCTGTAATTGTTGCTAAATTGGCTTCAGCCCGACATTGGCCTTGATAGGTAAATAAATAAAGCCCAACAAAAACGAGGGATCCAACAAAGACCTCCCCCCAAAATTGCTCATAATAAAAATGGCTTAAAGACTCATGGAAACAAACATCCATGCCGCCTAAAGGCTTGCTGAGTTGGGAAGCAAGAAACATTAAGATAGGCAGCATGAAGGCCACTATACCAATTAAAAAAGCGGAACGCTTTTGTTGTGACCAAAGATGACTATTATCATAATAGATATAATCAGGCTCTGGTTGATAACGGTTTTTGCTAAATTGGAAAGGATTAACACCCCAATAGTAAAGGCGGCTCCCTTTTTGCTTATTTTGATTGTTCATAATATGAAGCTTTCCTTAAATATATAATTTAGAAAAATATACTTAAAGTAATTTTTTAAAAAAATATATCTTTTAAGAGAGTTGCGCCTCATTTTCCCTTAGGGATTTTGCGGGAATAGTGCTTTTAAGCCATATTAAAGCCAAAAATATAGCCTGAACAATAATCAAAATGAATTGCTCAGGCTATATGTATAAGATTAGAATAGATGCTTACTCTAAGTTATTTTGTCATGCGGTTAGCGATTAGATCATCAACAACGGCCGGGTCAGCTAAAGTTGATGTATCCCCTAAATTACTCAGTTCATTTTCTGCTATTTTTCGCAAGATACGGCGCATAATTTTTCCAGACCTTGTTTTTGGTAAGCCGGGAGCAAATTGAATAGCGTCCGGGGAGGCAATAGGGCCAATTTCTTGGCGCACCCAGTTGCGTAATTCTATTTTCAAATCATCAGAGGTTTCTTCCCCTGCCATTAAAGTAACATAGCAGTAAATGCCTTGTCCTTTAATATCATGGGGAAAGCCAACAACAGCCGCTTCAGAGACTTTAGGATGGGCAACAAGGGCAGATTCTACTTCAGCTGTGCCCATACGATGGCCTGAAACATTGATAACATCATCAACACGACCGGTAATCCAATGATAGCCATCCTCATCACGGCGGCATCCGTCGCCTGTGAAATAGACCCCGTCATAGGTCGAGAAATAGGTTTGAATAAAGCGTTCATGATCACCATAAACTGTCCGCATTTGCCCCGGCCAAGATCGCTTTAAAATGAGATTGCCTTCACAAGCCCCCTCTTTCTCATTGCCCTTATCATCAACAATCGCTGGCTCAATACCAAAAAATGGTCGTGTTGCAGACCCTGGTTTTAAATCTGTTGCCCCTGGCAATGGCGTTATTAAAATGCCGCCCGTTTCTGTTTGCCACCATGTGTCAACAATTGGGCATTTCCCGTCGCCAACAAGGTTATAATACCATTCCCAAGCTTCTGGGTTGATCGGTTCACCAACTGACCCTAAAACTCTTAACGATTGCCGCGATGTTGACTTAACATAATCATCACCTGCCCCCATAAGTGCCCTAATTGCTGTTGGTGCTGTGTAAAAAATATTAACATCATGCTTGTCAATCACTTGCCAAAAACGCGATGCATCAGGATAAGTAGGCACGCCTTCAAACATCAGCGTCGTTGCTCCATTGGCAAGCGGGCCATATACAATATAGCTATGACCTGTGACCCAGCCCACATCAGCGGTACACCAGTAGATGTCGCCATCATGATAGTCAAAGACATATTGATGCGTCATAGAGGCATAAACAAGATAGCCCCCTGTTGTATGCAAGACCCCTTTCGGCTTGCCTGTTGAGCCTGATGTATATAATATGAACAGAGGGTCTTCCGCATTCATTTCCTCTGCTGGGCAATCTGTTGATTGATGTGGCACGATATCGTGATAATAAATATCACGCCCTGCTTCCATATGGACATTGCCGCCAGTCCGTTTAACAACAAGGCAATTTTTTATACGTTGGGCAACTTGTTCATCTTCCGCTGCTTTATCAAAATTTGCTTTTAACGGTACATTTTTTCCGCCGCGAACACTTTCATCAGCGGTAATAATATAATGGCTATCACAATCAATGATACGCCCTGCTAAGGCATCTGGAGAAAAACCGCCAAACACGATTGAATGCACAGCGCCAATGCGCGTACAAGCAAGCATTGCATAGGCTGCTTCTGGGATCATAGGCATATATAATGTGACGCGATCCCCTTTTTTAACACCCATTTTCTTAAGCGCATTGGCAAGTTTGCAAACATGTTCATGAAGTTCTGCGTAGGAAATATATTGGCTCTCGTTTGGGTTATCCCCTTCCCAAATGATAGCAGTTTGGCTGCCACGATTAGCTAGGTGGCGATCAATACAATTAGAGGAAACATTTAGTGTGCCATCTTCATACCATTTAATAGCAAGATCTTTTTTGTCATAGGAGACATTTGAAATTGTTTTATAGGGTTTAATCCAGTCTAGCCTTTGCCCTTGTTCACGCCAAAAATCATCATTATTTTCTATGGAATATTTATAAAGATCTTGATAGGTTTTATCATCTAAATAGGCGTTATCAGCCCACGATTTTGATACTTTATATCTTTGGCTTTCGGACATTTTTTCCCTCCAATTATTTTAATTATACTCTTTTTACAGGAATTGATTTGAAAATAAAATCACAACTTTCGTTGCAGTTAATTATTTTATTATTCATCAATTTTCGCTGATATTAGGCCTATCAGAAGGCATTATGTTTCTTAATATAAAATTAAGAATAAAATTCAAATTCAAAATATAGCTTTGATTTTTGCTTTACGAATCCATTTAGTTCACTTAATGTTCTTTTATTGTTCCTCTTTGTTCGGGTTTGTTCCCGGGAACATTGAGAGCCATAAGAAATTGGAAATTCAAATTTTGGTCTTAACCAGATATAAAACGGAGAAACCGATGTCAAATTTAGCAACTTTTCGTTTCGCACGCTTTGATGATTTTACACCGATGCTGACTTTAGCTCAAAAACTGGGTCTTCCGACTTCTCCTATTCATGATGTGATAAAAGGAGAGGGCTGTAAGGGAGATGTTTGGCTTGTTGCGGAATATGAAGGAAGCTTGTTAGCTTTTTGTCATTGCAAGCGCGCTCGTCAAGCTAATCCTTTATTGAAAATGCAAATCTTTGCTGTTGGCGATGATTGGCTTGAGCATGGTTTTGGTTGGGCTATGATGCGTTATGCAGAAGCTGTTGCAAAAACCTATGGCGCGCGATTAATTTGGCTTGATGGCGTGACAGAATATAACTGGCAGCCATGGGGATTGCCTCACATTAGTGGGAATGAAAATATGATTTCTGAGCAGGTATATAATCCAAAAGCTGCACCTGTTCGAGAAGCGCGCTGGCATGCAACGCCAACTCAATCAACATTGCGTGAGGCCGCTTAATGTTTTGACATAAAAAGAGCAAAGCTGATTATTCCTTCATTGTTAAAAAGAGTATATAAGAAGAGAGTGGTAAAATGAGTAGGGAAGAAAAATGGCTGCATCTCAATATTTTAAACGTGAAGCTATTTTTTTAAATGGTAGCTGGCGGCAGGCTAATAGTAATAAAAGCATCGATGTTTTTAATCCAGCTAACGGGCAAAAAATTGGTTATGTTCCTAATGCTGGAGAAGAAGAAACAAGAGAAGTAGTTAAGGCTGCAAAGCTGGCTTTTGAAGACTTTCGCAAAACAACAGCATTGGAACGTGCTAATATTTTAAGAAAGCTTCATGATGAGATCATGCAAAATCAAGAGGCTCTGGCTGAATTACTTACATTAGAGCAAGGGAAGCCTTTAGCAGAGGCAAGAGCAGAGATATCTATAGCTGCCTCTTATCTTTTGTGGTTTGCAGAAGAGGCGAGAAGAGTTTTTGGCGATTTAATCCCTTCTCCCCATTCTGGTCAAAAATTAATGGTATCAAAACAGCCCATTGGTGTTGTGGCTGCGATAACACCGTGGAATTTCCCTTTTTCAATGATTGCCCGCAAAGTTGGCCCTGCAATTGCAGCAGGATGTAGTGTGATTGTAAAACCATCAGAATTAACACCTTTTTCTGGCCTTGCTTGGGGGGTGATTGCTGAAGATATTGGTCTGCCTAACGGGGTGATTAATATTATAACAGGGGAGGCGGAGGCCATAGGGCATGTGTTAACAAGACACCTAGATGTAAGAAAGCTAACATTCACAGGCTCTACCCGTGTGGGAAAGCAATTGCTTGAAAAGTCAGCAAGCACAGTCAAAAAAATATCAATGGAATTGGGGGGCAATGCACCCTTTATTGTTTTTGAAGATGCAGATTTAGATAAAGCTGTTGAAGGCGCAATAGCAGCAAAATATCGTAATAGTGGGCAAACATGCATATGTACGAACCGCTTTTATGTTCATGCTTCCATATATGATGATTTTGTAGAAAATTTCACAAAAGAAACTAAAAAACTAAAAGTCGGCAATGGCTTTGATCTAGATATTACACAAGGCCCACTAATCAATGAAGTAGCTATTGAAAAAGCAAAGCGGTTTGTTGAGGATGCAAAGCAAAAAGGCGGTGTGATTTTAACTGGAGGCAAGCCTTATCTTCACTCTTTGGAGACGGGTTATTTTTTTGAACCAACAGTTATCGCAAATGCAACGAAGGATATGTTGTTTTCTAAGGAAGAAATTTTTGCGCCTATTGCTCCTATTTATAAATTTGAGAGTGAAGCAGAAGTTATAGCCTTAGCGAATGATACGGATTATGGATTAGCTGCTTATTTTTATACCCAAAATCTAGGCCGCAGCTTTCGTGTCTCCGATGCTTTAGATTATGGCATGATTGGTGTTAATGCCGCAATGTTGACCAAGGTTGAGGCGCCTTTTGGGGGCGTGAAAGCATCAGGGCTTGGCAAAGAAGGTGGTTCGCAAGGGATAGATGAATATCTTGAAAGCAAATATATATGCTTAGGTGGCTTAGAGGCTTAGAGGGCTATCACTTTAACCCTAGCTTCTATGATTTTCTATTTTTAATAAGCATGATTTGTATAAATATTTGAAATGTCACGCTGCCATTGATTTTCATAAAGACGTAAGAGTTTATCAGCTTCCGTTTCTTTATTTTTTACAATTTCTTTTAAATCATCGAGGAAATGCGCTTCGCTTTCCCCACGACTATCTAGATTATTGCGGCTTGTTAGGCCATGGCTTGAAATTTCCAAAATATGCTGGGCAATATCAGAGAGTTCAAATTTGCCAATTTTTGCTTTCAACCCTTTTTCGGTTACGTCGATACGTAGTTGGTTGCGTTGCTCTGCAGTCCAATTTTTTGCAACATCCCAAGCAGCATCCAAGGCCGTGTCATCATAGAGTAGGCCAACCCAAAAAGCAGGTAATGCGCATAGGCGTTTCCATGGCCCGCCATCAGCGCCGCGCATTTCCATATAGCGTTTAATGCGTGCTTCTGGGAAAATCGTTGTGAGATGGTCTGACCAATGTTGTTCTGTAACAGGCGTTTTTTCAAAACCTGCGAGCTTGCCATTAAAAAAGTCGATAAATCGATTGCCAGTCACATCTTGATAATTGCCTTTGTCATAGATGAAATACATAGGGACTTGCACTGCGTAATCTGTGTAGCGTTCAAAGCCAAATCCATCCTCAAACACAAAATCCAGCATGCCTGTTCTATCAGCATCTGTATCAAGCCAAGCTTGAGATCGGAGCGATAAAGCGCCGCTAGGCTTGCCCTCTTTAAAAGGAGAATTTGCAAATAAAGCAGTTGCCAAAGGCTGCAAGGCTAAAGAGGCACGAAGTTTTTTCACCATGTCATTTTCAGAGGCAAAATCCACATTCACTTGCACGGTGCAAGTGCGATACATCATATCCAATCCCTTTTGCCCGACTTTGGGCATATAGTTCGACATGATTTTGTAGCGCCCTTTTGGCATTTTAGGGATATCTTCTCGTTTCCAGTCTGGTGTGTAGCCCATACCTAAAAAGCCAATATCTAAAGGGTCTGCAGCTTCACGAAGTTGCGCTAAATGAGTATGAACCTCAGAACATGTTTCATGTAAATTTTTTAAAGGTGCGCCTGAAAGTTCAAATTGACCCCCTGGCTCTAAAGAGATTGCCCCGCCTGAAACAGGATCTGTTAATCCGATAATGTTCCCTGCTTCAAAAATCCCTTCCCAGCCTGTTTGCTCTTGCATAGACTCAAGAAGCGCTTTTATGCCATTGCTGCCTTCGTAGGCGATGGGGGTATGGGCTTGGTGGCGAAAAGGAAATTTTTCATGTTCTGTACCAATGCGCCATTTTTGCTTTGGTTTACAGCCAGCTTCTAACCATTCAACAAGTTGATTTTTTGTGCTGATAATTTGCTCTTCACTTGCCATGGTCTATTTCCTTAAAATTTCACTTAAAGATAAGTCGTTATATTTGCCTATCATGGCTTATTTCAATGGGCAAAATATTTATTTATTCAGCATTTAAATTTTGTTCAAAACAAGGTGAATACCAATCCCCTATTTCAGCTTGTATCAAGGCAAGGGCTGCAACACATGCTGTATCCGCCCTTAGAATACGAGGGCCTAGGGATATAATATTCGTTTTTTCCATTCTTAAAAGTAGATTGCGTTCATTTTGAGAAAAGCCGCCTTCAGGGCCAATGATAAGCGCTGGTGCTAGGCCTTCATTTTGAGAAAGGTTTTTAAAGCTATTATCAGTATCAGCTTTTTCATCACAAAAAAGAAAATGATGATTATCTTTTAAGTCACCAAGAATTTTTTCAAGCTTGCCCATGTCATGAACTTTAGGGATTGATAAAATACGACATTGTTCCGCCGCTTCAATGGCATAGCGTTGCCATTTTTCTGTATTAATTTTAGGAATTTGCCCATGTTGCATTTGAACAGGATAGATATCACTTACCCCCATTTCAACAGCCTTTTGCACCTGATATTCTGCTCTTGCTGTTTTTAATGGCGCGCATATCAGAGCCAGCTTATGCGTTTTAGGTTGTTGGTCCGTATGCTCTTTTAAAAATAAAGCAATTTTTTTGTTATCGCGCGTAATTTCTGCCTTAAATGCACCATCTCTGCCATTGAAGATCGTGATCATGCTGCCCGTCTCGACACGCATCACATGGGATAAATAATGGCTGTCTTGTTTGTTTAATATAATGTTTTGCCCTTCAGACATGGGCGTATCAATATATTGACGAATTTCTTGACGATCAAAACGTGGCAAATTTAAAATCCTTGTTTGCATCATAAAAAATGGCTATGCATAAAGCACTTACCTCTTCTTACAATTCCCATTGAGATAAGCCAAGGGTGAATATGAAACAAAAACGCGATGATATTAAGCCTGAACAATATTCAGGCATATTATATTATATGCCTTCCCCATGGCGTTCTTATGCAGAATTAATGCGGCTGGAAAAGCCCATAGGTTGGTGGCTTTTGTTGCTACCCTGTTGGTTTTCAACGCTTTTAGGCGGGCTATATAGTCAGCAAACATTTTTATCAATAATAGATGAATTGGTCTTATTTGCTTTAGGTGCAATCATTATGCGGGGGGCTGGTTGCGTTATTAATGATTTGGCAGATAGAAAATTTGATGGGCAGGTTGAGCGCACAAAAAATCGTCCCCTCCCTTCAGGTCGTGTGAAGCCTTATCAAGCTTTAATCTTCTTTATTATTTTATTATGCATAGGTCTTTTAATTTTATTGCAATTTGATCGGCAAACGCAAATCATTACAACAGCTTCATTGATTTTAGTCATTGCCTATCCTTTTGCAAAAAGGGTGACACATTGGCCGCAACTTATTTTAGGACTTGTTTTTAATTGGGGTGTATTTGCTGGGTGGAGCGCAATAGTTGGCGCTGATTGGTATATTGCTTTGATTTTATACCTTGGCTGTATTGCTTGGACAATTGGCTATGACACAATTTATGCCCATCAAGATAAGGAAGACGATATTCAAATTGGCGTACGCTCAACTGCGTTGCTTTTTGGCGAGAATACAAAAAAATATATTTGTATATTTTATGCTTTATTTTCTTTTTGCATTGCAGCTAGTTTTTATTTTGCTTTATGGCATGATCTCACTCAGTCCTATTTCCGTCTGATAGGCGTTATATTGACTTATATTTTATTTGTTGCGCATCTTAGTTGGCAAATTCGCCATATTGATATTTCAAATTCAACTCAATGTTTGGTACTTTTTAAGTCAAATAAGCAGCTTGGGTTAATACTTTGTTTGGGATTGTGTTTGTTATATATAATGTGATTATAAGCTGTAAAATAGCATTTAACTAAATTACGGTTCACAAAAAATGATAATAGGTTTTAAATATAGCTTCGGGGTTAAAGATTGAATTATGAATTCAGCTTGGGATAAAATTAGATTTATTGCCCAGTGGGTATCAGCACCTTTGAGAACAGGCGCTATAACCCCTTCTTCAAGAGCACTTGCCCATGCTATGGTTGATAACATCCCAGAAGGTCAAGGCCCGATTATTGAGCTAGGTCCTGGAACAGGGGTTATGACGCAAGTGATGATTGATAGGGGCATTGCACCAGAGCGGATCTATTGTATTGAATATAGCGAAGAATTTGCAAAGAAATTAACAAATCAATTTCCAAAGGTGAATATCATCAATGGCGACGCTTATAACCTTGAAAATTTGCTCGGTGAGCAGTTAAGCCAAACGCCAGCGATTGCAACCATGTGTAGTCTGCCTTTATTCACGCAGTCATTAGAGCAAAGGCAGAAACTTTTTAATCAAAGTCAAAAATTATCCGTAGAAGGCTCACCCTTTATTTTATTTTCTTATGCGCATAAATCGCCAATTCCTTGCCCCTTAGGATATAAGCTTATCAAATCTCCATGGGTGAGAAAAAATATTCCACCGGCCCGTTCTTGGACTTACACAGCATTAGAAAATCAGTAGGTAAAGCATGTATGTTCTTGGCTTAACAGGCTCCATGGGAATGGGGAAAAGTACAACAGCTGTGATGTTTAGGCAGCATAATATTCCAGTCTATGATGCAGATGATATGGTGCATCAGCTTTATCAAACATCCGCAATTCGGCCTGTTCAGGAAATATTACCCCATGTGATTGAGAATAGCCAAATTAATCGTGATAAATTAAAGCAGCATTTAGCTGAACATCCTGGTGATCTGCAAAAAATTGAAGCGATCATTCATCCTCTTGTTCGCAAAGCGCAATTAAATTGGATGAATATTCAGGCAATGAAAGCTGAGAGACTTGTTGTGCTAGATATTCCGCTCTTGTTTGAAACTGGTGGTGAAAAGCTCTGTGACGCTGTCATTGTCGTAACAACAGATGAAAAAACACAAATAAAACGGATTATGCAACGCAGAAAAATGACACTAAGCGAAGTTGATATTTTACTTTCAAGACAGATGAGTGATGCTGAAAAGCGGGCTAAGGCGGATTATATTATTGATACGAGTATTTCTCTAGAGGATGCCGCAAGCCAAGTTATTGACCTCCTAAAAAAATCCGCTGATTTTGTGCCAAGCAATCGCTGGAAAGAAGCTGTTTGAAGATTTCTTTCAAGGAAAGCCATAAAGGGACGGGCACTATTTATTGTGATATATAATAATCTGATCTGACAGGAATTTAAAGAAATATGATTGATTTTAAAATGCTGGCCGTTGATTATAAAGATCAAAATTGCGCTGAAAATTTCACTAAATCTTTGCAGGAAACAGGCTTTGCCGTTTTAAAAAATCATCCAATCTCGCCTGCATTGATTGAAGATATGTATGAAGCTTGGCAAATATTCTTTAATTCAGAGGGTAAAAATGATTATCTGTTTGATCCTCAAATACAAGATGGCTTTTTCCCTTTTCGCTCAGAAAATGCGAAAGATAATCCTATTAAAGATCTTAAAGAATTTTACCATATCTATCCCCATGGACGCATCCCTAAAGAGATAGAAGATTTATCGCGTCAATTTTATGATGCATTAGTGTCTCTTGGCGGGGAATTATTGGCTTGGGTTGATGCTTATAGCCCATTAGATATTAAGCAAAAATATAGTATGCCCTTGGCGAAGATGATCGAGGAAAGCCCACAATCTTTATTGCGTATTTTGCACTATCCCCCCATTTCATCCGATGAAAACGAGGTTGGTGCTGTTCGAGCAGCAGCGCATGAGGATATCAATCTTATAACTTTATTAGTCGCGGGGAGTGAGCCAGGGCTTGAGGCGCAAGATAGTCAAGGTCATTGGCACAAAGTGCCTTGTGATAGCGGCATGATAGCGGTTAATGTTGGTGATATGCTCGAAAAAACATCAGCAGGTTTTTATCCTTCAACGACGCACCGCGTTGTTAATCCTGCTAGGCAAGATAATCGTCCACGCTATTCAATGCCCATGTTTATTGCGCCTAGGCCTGAAGTCTTGCTTGATGAGCATTATACTGCTCAATCTTATTTAGCAGAAAGACTTGCTGAAATTGGCTTAAAAGCTTAAATATAGAAAAAACTAGACAGCAGGCGTTATGAGTAACCCCATTTTATTTGATAAATCCTTATTAAGGCGGCGGCTAAGCCAATTACCAAGCAGAAAAACGCGCAATGCATTTCTTGATGAAATGATGCAAGAAGATATATTAGAACGCCTTATCTTTATTGAAAGAGAATTTGAAAAAGCCGCGCTGATATCTCCTTTTTTAGATCTGAAAACAGCTTTAAATCAGCATCCGAAAATTAAAAGCCTTATTTGCGCCGCCCCCATTATTCATTCTCAGGCTAACATTATTGCGGAAGAAGAGCTTTGGCCTTTTGCTGCTCAGTCATTGTCGCTTATAATTTCAATGCATGGGTTGGCTTGTATGAATGATTTGCCAGGCGCATTGATTCAAATGAGACAGTCTTTAAAGCCTGATGGGCTGTTGCTTGCCGCTTTTCTTGGTGGGGATAGCCTTTATGAGCTTAGAGATGTTTTATTAGAAGCAGAAAGTGTAATAAAGGGCGGTGCTGCGATGCGCGTGCATCCCATGGTCGAGGTTAAAGAGGCTGGAGCGTTATTACAACGTGCAGGCTTTGCTCTTCCTGTTGCAGATGTGGAAACTTATAAGGTTTCTTACGATAGCCTGTTTCATTTGCTCCATGATTTGCGCTCCATGGGGCTAACAAATATTTTGAATGAGCAGGTTTCAAGCGGACTAACGAAAAATATTCTTTTTAAAGCCGCGCAAATTTATCAAGAAAAATATGGCTTGGAGGAGCAGGGGAAGATTGCTGCTACATTTCAGGTTATTTGGCTTTCTGGCTGGTCCCCACATGAAAGTCAGCAACAGCCGTTAAAGCCAGGGTCAGCAACCCATAAGATGGCAGATTTTTTGAAGCCATCTGATGAATAAAAGCAATCTGCCAAATTTAACTATTAATATGGGTTGTTGCCATTGTGTAGTAGCGGCCTTTTGCATCCATTAGATTTTGATGATTACCACTTTCAACAAGCTTTCCTTTTTCAAGCACAAAAATATTATCGGCGTTTTTGATGGTTTGCAAGCGGTGAGCAATGATTAAAACAGTGCGCTTACCATGTAAATCATCGAGTGTTTTTTGAATGATTATTTCAGTTTCATTATCAAGCGCGGAAGTTGGCTCATCTAGAAGGAGAATAGGGGCTTTAGATAGCAGAGCGCGGGCTAAAGTAATCCGTTGTCTTTGCCCCCCAGACAGGCTGTCTCCTGCTTCGCCAACAAGGGTGTTAACACCGTTCTCTAATGTTTGTACATAGCGATCCAAGGCAACCTCTTTCAAAACCTGCATTATTGCTTCATCAGAGATATTCTCTTGACCGTAGCAAATATTATCGCGAATACTCATATCAAATAAAATCGGAGATTGGGTGACTAGAGCGCTCGCAGCTCGTGAATTATGCAGGGGAAGTTGTGAAATATCCTGACCATCAATGAGAACCTGGCCCTGATCTGGATCATAAAAACGCATGATAAGATTGAATATTGTTGTTTTGCCAGAGCCTGAAGTCCCAACAAGAGCAGCGCGGCTGCCCGCTCGAATGGTTAGGGAGAGATTATTAAAAAGATTTTGATCTGCTTCATAGTCAAAGAAAATATTATTGAGCTGAATATCCCCTTTTGTGAGCTTTTTGGTGGGGAGATCAGAGTTTTCACTAACATTTGGAATTTGATCTAAAATCGTAAAGACGCGATTAGAGGCCGAGACCCCTTCTTGCAATGATGTTTGCAAAATCGCTAAAGATTTTAAAGGTTGATATAAAAGCATGACAGCTGTTAAAAAGCCCGTAAATTCGCCTGCTGTTAAAGAGCCGTCTATCCCTTGTCTCCCTGCGATATAAATTGCTAGAGCAAGACCAAAAGCAACAATGATTTCAGTGATGGGCGAAGAAGCAGAGCGAATTCGAATCGCATTAATGCGGTGCGTAAAAGCATCGTTGATGGCAATTGTAATGCGAGCAAGCTCAAATTTTTCCATACCATAAGCTTTAATCACGGGGATTGCACTCATTGTTTCAGAAAGAAGTGTTGAGGTATCAGCTGTTTTTTCCATTGTTTTTTTTGTTTCTCTACGCATTTTTTTACGTTGAGTGCCAAGAAAAACAATGGCGATAGGTAGCATAATTAAAATGCTGATGGATAGCTGCCAGTTAAGATAAACCATGTTGGCGAGCAGAACGACTACTTTTAAAAAATTTTTCCCTAAGGCGACAAGAACCCTGGCTGCACTATCGCGAATAATTTCAGTGTCATGTAAAAAACTAGATTGCAAACGGCCTGAATGAATGCTTTGCAGCCATCTAAGATCAGCTTTAGAAATTGCTTCAAAAATTTCAATTCGAATATCAGCAACGATACGAAATGCAACATAGGCCTCGGTATTTGTCGCAATATATTCTGATAAGGCTTTTACGCCCATAATGAGAATAATCGCCAAGGGCAAATAGGTTAAAGCGGTTGTGTTTCTTTCAACAAATAAATCATCAGTTATGCGCTGAATCAAGAGAGGGATAGCGCTTGTGGTTAGGGCAACAAAGAGCAGGGCAGTAAAAGAAATAAATAATATTTTCTTATGCGGTAAAATATAAGATTTTACCATGCGTTTCATGATTTGTTTGCTCGATAACCTATGCACATCTAGGCTATCTTGGCGCATGATCGGGCTTTGTGAAGTCTTAGATGTCACGAAAAAACCTGCCGCTTTTAGAAATGATATGAGCCAGCCATTTTAATATATTTAATATTTAAGCATGGCTTTGGGCAGCAAAAAAGAAATAGCCTGATAGCATTATCAAAAAATACTTGTCAGGCTCATTGGATTATCATTCTTGCTCAGCTGTTGGATCTAAATAATAATGAAGAGGCACAATAAAATAGCGCATCATAGCATTATCCACGGTGGATTGTGCTGCAGATTTCCAAGCATCATAGGCTTGGTGATAGTCAGCAAATATTCCAATGATATCCAATTTATCAGTGTTTTTAAAATTAATATTTTCTAACTGCTCTAATTCGCCGCCAAAAACAATGTGAAGGGGTTGCGTAGATGTTTTAGACATGAATAAATTCCTTATAAATTTCTTATAAATTCCCTATCATATAAGATAATAATATTAGATCTGCAATCAAATAGACCATTTTTACTGTAAATTGCTTACAGCTGATTTGAGCTCTGCAAGGGATATTTCAAAAGCAATTGAAATATCAGGTGATAATGAATAGGTGAAAATCGCAGATCTACCTGCAAAAAATCGATTTAAAAGATCACTCGAGAGGGGTGTTTCTGTGATGCATCCGCCAGGCCAGCATTTAATGAAAGGCGTGTCGCCAACTTCCACACCATCAATATTTAATTTAAGCTTGTTGGGTAGAAAAACACCTAAAGGTGTCGTGACACGCATAAAAAAGCTGCCGTCATCTAAAAGCCTACCAATGGTAACGCCGATGCGCGCATTTTGGCGTTCTTTATTTTGGCTTTTTTGGACAAGGGCGCAAATTTCAGCGCTTGCTCCTGTTGGTGTTTCACACATGACATCCCAAGGCCCTACTCTACTTTTTAAAATTGACTGGGCGTTTGAAAGTTGCGGGGAAATAAAAAGAGCTAAAAAGGCGATGATAAAGATGATTCTATGCGTATTTTTTTTTCTCAATAAAGGGGTGTAGATCATTTCTAGCATTATCAAATTATCCTTAATTATAATAAAGGGACTATTATTTTTGAAAAAAGAGCATCTATTTAGGATATAAAATCCTTTCAACCCGTATAATAGCTTTTTAAACTCAAAAATTTATACAATATTTAAAATATTTCTAGCCTATCTTATAAACTTCTCGTATGAGAATTAGCTATAACAATGGCAAGGTGTGACGTAAAGGCTAGTTGAAAAAATAATATTGAAGTGATAGTGATTTCTCTAATTTTGGAAATTTGTCTTTTAAATACATTGCCAAGATAAACCGCATACAGCAAATACTTGATTTGAAGGGTTCACATAAATATGTCTGCAATGACTTCCCTATTCAGAGTGGTTTTAACTGCTCTCACAATGATAACAATATTCACTGGTTTGGCATTCGCTCAAAATGTCGGTATGCCAGTTGACAAGCAAACTGGTTTCCAAACCCCTGTTACGGGTGTGATGGAATTTATCGTGGATTTTGAAGGGGCGCTCAACTATCTCATCATCTTCATAACGCTTTTTGTCTTTGCTCTTTTAGCCTATGTGATGGTCAAGTTCAGAGCCAGTAAAAATCAAGAGCCATCTAAGCGCACGCATAATACTTTGCTTGAAGTTGCCTGGACTGCAATTCCTGTTTTAATTTTAATGGTAATGGCTATTCCTTCATTTCAGCTGTTATGGGATCAAAAAATTACACCAGATGGCGAGCGTGAATATGCATACGCTGGTAAACTTCCTGCACCAGAAGTAACAATTAAAGCGATTGGCATTCAATGGGCTTGGGAATTTGAATATCCAGACGAAGAAGAGCTTGCCTTTTCATCTTATATGAAAGCAGATGATGAGCTTGAAGAGGGTGAGCCTCGTTTGTTAAGTGTTGACAATCAGGTTGTCGTACCAGTGAATACCACTGTGCGCTTGCTGGTAACTTCTTCAGATGTATTGCACGCTTTTGCAATGCCTGCTTTTGGTGTGAAGGTTGATGCTGTGCCAGGGCGTATTAATGAAACATGGTTCAACGTTAAAAAAGAAGGCATTTACTATGGTCAATGTTCTGAAATTTGCGGTAAAGATCATGCTTTCATGCCTATAGCCGTGCGTGTAGTGTCAAAAGATATTTATAACCAGTGGCTGAATGTAGCTAAGGTTGATATTGATGAAGCTGGTACGCTTCTAAAGCAGCTTGTTGCTGAAAACCAAATTAAAACAGAGCGTCTAGCACGCCGTTAATCGATAATTAAAGGAGAATGACCATGGCAGGACATGCAATGGCAGTTGATGAGCGGGGCGCACCGAAAAGCTTTATTTCCCGCTGGATTTTTTCTACAAATCATAAAGATATTGGAACGCTTTATCTAATTTTTGCAATTATGGCTGGTATCATCGGCTTTTTGCTTTCTTTAGGCATGCGCATGGAGCTACAGGAGCCTGGTATCCAGTATTTCCATGGTTGGGCCAATTTAATTAATGGCGAAACTGCAGATGGGCCTATTGGTCAAACCTCTGCTGATGGTAATGGTCAGCATCTATATAATGTATTTGTAACCGCTCATGGTTTGATTATGATTTTCTTCATGGTTATGCCAGCTCTTATTGGTGGTTTTGCTAACTGGTTTGTACCAATCATGGTTGGTGCGCCTGATATGGCATTCCCTCGTATGAATAATATTTCATTTTGGTTGTTGCCGCCTGCATTTATCCTGCTTATTCTTTCTATGTTTGTAGAAGGACCTGCCGGTGGGCTTGGTATTGGTGGGGGGTGGACAATTTATCCGCCGCTTTCTACAACAGGTCAGCCTGGTCCGGCGATGGATTTTGCGATTCTTTCTCTTCACGTTGCAGGTGCATCTTCTATTTTGGGCGCTATCAATTTTATCACAACAATTTTTAATATGCGTGCCCCAGGTATGACATTGCATAAAATGCCGCTTTTTGCTTGGTCGATCCTTGTTACAGCCTTCTTATTGGTCATGTCTTTGCCTGTACTTGCTGGTGCAATTACAATGTTGCTAACAGACCGTAACTTTGGAACAACATTCTTTGATCCAGCAGGTGGCGGTGACCCAATTCTTTTCCAGCATTTATTCTGGTTCTTTGGTCACCCTGAAGTATATGTGATTATTTTACCTGCCTTTGGTATTGTTTCCCATATCATTTCAACATTCTCTCGCAAACCAATCTTCGGCTATTTAGGTATGGCTTATGCAATGGTTGGTATTGGTGTTGTTGGCTCTGTTGTTTGGGCGCATCACATGTTTACAGCGGGTCTGTCTCTTGCAGCACAGGCTTATTTCACAGCAGCGACAATGGTGATCGCCGTGCCAACAGGCATTAAGATTTTCTCTTGGATTGCAACAATGTGGGGTGGTTCAATTTCTTTCCGTACGCCTATGATTTGGGCAATTGGTTTTATTGCCCTCTTCACAATGGGGGGTGTTACGGGCGTTGTTCTAGCAAATGCTGGTATTGACCGTTCCATGCATGATACTTATTATGTTGTGGCGCATTTCCATTATGTATTATCATTAGGTGCTGTTTTTGGTATCTTCGCCGGTTGGTACTATTGGTTCCCTAAAATGTTTGGCTATATGTATTCTGAAACGATTGCAAATATCCATTTTGCTTTCACTTTCGTTGGTGTGAATACAATTTTCTTCGTACAGCATTTTGCTGGCCGCGCTGGTATGCCAAGACGTTATATTGACTATCCTGATGGGCTTGCTTATTGGAATGAAATTTCCTCTATCGGTACATATATAACTGCTGTATCGCTTGTTGTGTTTTTCATCGGTGTTATTCATGCCTTTGTACGTAAGCAAGCAGTGAGCGAAAATCCATGGGGTGAAGGTGCAAATACATTAGAATGGACTTTGCCATCTCCACCACCTTACCACCAGTTTGAACAGTTGCCTGATTATCGTGCACATGAAAAGGCGCATGGTTTAGATCACTAATAAGATTATTAAATGCGCTGCTTTAAATATTAAGTGGCGCATTTAATCATGAATTTATTAAGAGTAAAAATGACAGAAGACGTATCCAATTCAAATAAAGATTATGTGCCGAGCTATTATCCGCAGACTTCTGGGTCAGTTGGTGATTTTTTTGCGCTATTGAAACCGCGTGTTATGTCATTAGTTATTTTTACTGCTCTTGTGGGTATTATTTTAGCACCCCAAGATATTGACCCATTTCTTGCTTTCATTTCTATTCTTTGTATCGCTTTGGGTGCTGGCGCTTCAGGTGCATTAAATATGTGGTATGAAGCAGATATTGACGCAGTGATGAAGCGGACAGAAAATCGCCCTATTCCAAAAGGGTTGGTAGAGCGTCGCCAAGCTTTAGCCTTTGGCTTAATATTATCTTTCTTCTCTGTTTATGTTTTAGGCTTTCTAATTAACTGGGTTGCAGCGGGATTACTTGCCTTCACAATTTTTTTCTATGCGGTTGTTTATACAGTATGGCTTAAACCAAACACGCCGCAAAACATCGTTATTGGCGGTGCGGCGGGGGCGTTGCCGCCTGTTGTTGGCTGGGCTTCAGTGACAGCTGATGTTTCGCTTTTCCCAATCATTTTATTTGCCATTATTTTTATGTGGACGCCACCGCATTTTTGGGCATTGGCTTTGTTTAAGCAAACAGATTATGGTCGTGCAAATATCCCCATGATGCCAAATGTACGTGGTGAGGCTTCAACGCGCAAACAAATTTTTTACTATGCCCTTTCGCTTCTTCCTTTATCTCTTATGCCAACGCTGCTTGGTTATTCTGGTGTTGTTTACGGCTTAGTGGCTACTGTTTTAAGCCTGTTATTTATTAAATATGCTTATGCGGTTTTGAAGGAAAATGAAGCAAGCAATAATCAAGCTGCAAAAGGGCTGTTTAAATATTCGCTTTTCTATTTAGCTATCATCTTTTTATTTTTAGTATTAGATCATCTTTTCTTCCAAGAGATTGTAGATCCGCTTGTATGGAGCTTTTTTTAAATGACTAAAGAACCTCAAACGATACAGGAATTTAATCAAAAGCGGACACACCGATCTTTTATGATTGCTTTCATTGTTATCGCGCTCGTTGTTTTTGTCTTTGCAGTTACTCTGATTAGAGGGCCTGCTCTTATTGCAGAGCGCCCTTCTTATGGCATCGGGGGCCCTACACTCACAGAAGATAGCGTAGCTCCAGAAGCCGGGAATGGTGAATAATGTCTGAAATTCTATGTAGCCAAAATGATAATACAGCGAAAAAGCGTAAGACAGCACTTTATATTTTGCTATTTGGTATAACAATGCTCGCTATTTCTTATGCTGCTGTCCCTTTATATGATTTATTTTGCCGTGTGACAGGCTATGGCGGCACGACATCCGTTGCTGAGGAAGCAAGCGGTGTTATATTAGATCAAAATATAGGTGTTCGTTTTGATTCAAATACAGCTAATGGTCTTGGTTGGAATTTTAAACCTGTTACAAAAGAAGTTGATTTGAAAATTGGTGAAGTCATAACAATTGAGTATGAAGCGACTAATCTTTCTAATGAAGTAAGTACAGGAACAGCGACCTTTAATGTGAGCCCTGAAGCGGCAGGCTATTATTTCAATAAGATTGAATGCTTTTGTTTTACAGAGCAACTGCTGCAGCCTGGTGAAACAGTTAGAATGCCTGTGAATTTTTTTGTTGATCCAGAAATTGTTGATGACATTGACGCGAATTGGATTAAAACAATAACACTCTCTTATACATTTTTCCCTAAAGATGATGTATAAGCACATAAACAAAGCTCCTCATTGGGGTTAATAATAGTCTGCTCGTTATAACGGAGATAAAATTATGGCAAGCGCGCACGAAACAAATCATGATTATCATATCGTGAACCCAAGTCCATGGCCTTTTGTTGGCTCAATGGGCGCTCTTATCATGGCAATTGGTGCTATTTTATTTATGCGTCAAACATCAGGTGCTGATTCTATAGAGATTGCAGGATATGAAGTTGCCACTTCTCCTTGGCTATTTGTTCTTGGTTTTGCAATTGTCTTAATCACAATGTTTGGCTGGTGGCGTAATGTAACCCATGAAGCTGAGGTAGAAAAAGCGCATACACCTGTGGTGCAGCTACATTTGCGTTATGGTATGATTTTATTCATTTTCTCAGAAGCAATGTTCTTTGTCGCTTGGTTCTGGGCTTATTTTGATGCCAGCCTATTTGCAGGAGAAGCGATTCAGCCATTACGGGTTGAAGCAACTGGTGGTGTATGGCCGCCCGTTGGTATTGAAACATTCGATCCTTGGCATTTGCCCTTAATGAATACGCTTATTCTGTTAACTTCAGGTACTACAGTTACAGCGGCGCACCATTATCTTGTTGAAGGTAAAAAAGACTTATTTAAAAGATGGATGTGGGCAACAGTTGTTCTAGGTCTTATCTTCACTTACACTCAAGCGGTTGAATATCAGCATGCAACATTCGCATTTTCTGAGAATATTTACGGTGCTACATTCTTCATGGCAACTGGTTTCCACGGCTTCCATGTTATTGTAGGCACGATATTCCTCTTCATTTGTTTAATGCGTGCTTATGCTGGTCATTTCAAGAAAGATCATCATTTTGGCTTTGAAGCAGCTGCATGGTATTGGCACTTTGTTGATGTTGTTTGGCTCTTCCTATTTGCTGTTATCTATGTTTTAGGTGCAGGGGCTAGCGCACACTAACGAATTAAGTTGACGTTGAAAGGCCGGGTATATCCCGGCCTTTTTCAATTAAAGGGCATAAGATGAAATATAAGCTCAATCTATTAGCAGTAATTATTTTTGGTATTACAGGCGTTGCAATTTTAATGAGCTTAGGCTTTTGGCAAATGAATCGTCTTGATTGGAAAGAGGGCTTATTAGCTGATATCCAGCTGCGCCTCTCTCAACCAGCTGAAATATATTCTCCTTTAAATAATAATCCTGATGAACTTGTTTATGGACGATATCAGGTAAAAGCACGCCCTCTAGTAGGAAAAAGCCTTTATTTCTATGGGCAAGGAAATGAAAGTCAAGGGGTAGGCTATCATATATATCATGGCTTTGAGCTTGAAACCGGCAAAGTTGCAGTTTTTCGGCTTGGTTTCCTTTCTTTTAGTGAAGTCGAAAACAGGGCTAATCCCACAAATGCAATTGATCAAGTAAACAGCTTCAAAGATTATGAAGGAGGATTTTTACCTCTATTAAATAAAGGCTCTTTCATACCTGAAAATGACCGTGAGAAAAATGTTTGGTATTGGCACGATGTTAATGAAATTGCAGAGCATTATAATGTCGATAAAGAACAGTTATTACCGCTTACCTTTGTCCCAAAGAAGAATTTTGGTTATTCTGCATCTCCATTTCAGATCCAAATTCCAAATACGCATTTTCAATATATGCTCACATGGTTTTCTTTGAGCTTTATATGGGGGCTTATGTCAATTTTTCTTTTGATCAAGCAAATAAAACGACCAAAGGCTTGACGGAATGGGGTTGAACTGCTTTTGCTATTTCTGAATTAAATTATCCTTAAAGGACAGACTGGTGCGTTATATATCTACACGGGGTCAATCACCTGAAATTTCTTTTGATGAAGCAGCGTTAAGAGGGCTTGCGCCTGATGGTGGGCTTTATATGCCAAAAGAATGGCCGCGTTTTTCAACAGATGACCTAATATCCATGCAAGGCTTAAGCTATGTAGAGGTAGCAAAACGTGTGATTAGGCCTTTTGTCGGTGATTCAATTGAAATATCCGTTTTAGATCGTATCATTAGAAATGCTTATTCTAAATTTTATCATCAAGCAATTTGTCCTCTAACCCAAATAGAGAGCAATGATTGGATTATGGAACAATTCCATGGCCCAACGCTTGCATTTAAAGATGTAGCCATGTGTTTTTTAGCGCCGCTATTAGATCATTTGCTTGAGGTGCGTCAATCCCGCTCAACGATCGTTGTTGCCACATCTGGTGATACGGGTAGCGCGGCCGTTGATGCTTTTAAGGGTGCGGAAAATATTGATCTTTATGTATTATTGCCCAAAGGGCGTGTGAGTGAAGTTCAGCAGCGACAGATGACCACTTCCAATGCTTCTAATGTGCACCCGCTTTTAATTGAAGGCACTTTTGATGATTGCCAAAACCTAGTAAAATCAATGTTTTCTCACGATACCTTCAGAGAAAAGATTAAGCTTTCCGGTGTGAATTCCATTAATTGGGGGCGTATCGTAGCGCAATCCGTTTATTATGTTTATGCGGCTATTCAACTTGGAGCGCCACATAGACCTGTTAGCTTTTGTGTGCCGACAGGTAATTTTGGCAATATTTTTGCAGCCTATGTTGCAAGGCAAATGGGCATAGAAATTGAAGAGCTAATTATTGCCTCTAATCAAAATGATATTTTGCCAAGAACCCTTGAAACGGGTCGTCATGAAATGAATGGTGTGCAGCAAAGCCAATCACCATCTATGGATATTCAAATTTCCTCTAATTTTGAGCGCTTTCTATTTGAGCTTTCAGGGCGCGATGCGCATATGATCTCAGGCTTAATGAATCAATTGAAACAGTCAGGCAGTTTTAACTTGCCTGAGACTATATGGTCAAATCTGAAAAAAGAAATGAAAGCAGATCGTGCTAGTGAAGCTGAAATGGCGAAGCGTATTCAGTCTGTTTACGATAAATGTGGATATTTGCTAGACCCACACACAGCTGTTGGTTATGATGTTGCGATAAAACAACGAATAAAAAAGGAAACGCCACTTGTCACACTTTCTACAGCACATCCAGCCAAATTCCCAGATGCAGTAGAAAAAGCTTCAGGACAGATTCCAAATCTGCCTAATTTCCTTTCTGATTTGTATGAAAGGGAAGAGGCTTATGAAATTTTGCCGAATGCGCTAGATGCTGTTGAAACTTATATTTTAGAAACAGCAAGGTCTATTCAAGGCTAAAGTTTTATTGTTGCAAGCGGACTTGAGGAGTATGATAAACTTATGTCCATTGCCCTAACAACTTTAGGAAATGGCGTTCGTGTTGTAACGCATGAAATGCCAGATTTATATACAGCAAGTTTAAGCATTCAGATTAATGCTGGCTCGCGTGATGAAAGGGCTGATCAGCACGGTCTCTCCCATTTGCTGGAGCATATGGCATTTAAGGGTACACATTCTCGTAGTGCTCTTGAAATTGTTGAGAGTATAGAAGCGGTTGGTGGCGATTTAAATGCAGCAACAAGCGTTGAAAGCACGACTTATTATGCACGCGTTTTAAAAGAAAATATTGATTTAGGCATTGATATTCTTGCTGATATTTTGGGTAATTCAAAAATTGATAGCAAAGAGCTAGAGCGCGAACAGCATGTTATTTTACAAGAAATTGGCGCAGCTCATGACACCCCCGATGACATGGTTTTTGACCATGCACTTGAAACCGCTTTTGATGGCCAAGCAATAGGCCGCCCTATCTTAGGCACAGAGGAAGCGGTTACTGGCTTTCAAAAAGCGCATATTACAGAATATTTAGAAAGTCATTATCATGCACCTTCTATGATAATTGCAGCCTCTGGAGGGGTGAAGCATGATCAGCTTGTTGGCTATTGTGAAAATTTATTTTCAACTTTTAAGAATTTAAGCGCGCCACAAAGAGATGTTGCTCGCTATACTGGCGGCAGCTATATTGACGATAAGCCATTAGAGCAGGTGCACCTTATTTTAGGCTTTGAAGGTATTGCCTATCATGATGAGGATATTTATGCCGCTCAGATTTTGTCAGGTATTTTAGGCGGCGGGATGTCGTCGCGTTTATTCCAAGAAATTCGTGAAAAGCGCGGTCTTTGCTATTCTATCTATTCTTTTCATTGGTCTTTCAGTGATACGGGTTTTTTTGGTATTTATGGGGCTACAAGTGAAGAAGATTGCCAGGAGCTTATGCCTGTTACACTTGATGTGATTAAATCTGTGCTTGACGATATTGATGAAGCGGAACTTTCAAAAACAAAAGCGCAGGTCAAAGCGGCTTTAATGATGACTTTAGAAAATAGCGCAGCCAGAGCTGATCAGCTCGCCAGACATGTACACACATTTGGTCATGTGCGGACGACTGAGGATATTTTACAGAGTGTGAATAAGGTGGGAAAAAATGAAATTATAGCGGTGGCAGAGCGGATTTTTTCATCTCCCCCTACTTTATCAGCCATTGGCCCTGTGCAAAAGTTAATGCGCGCTGATTCGATAAAAGATTATCTATCAAAGGCTTAAAGTTTTGCGCCATCAATTTAAAGATAAAATTATGAAATGAAAGGGCTGGCTTGATGTTTGCCTTTATTAAAAAATCAAGACCAGAGCGCCCCTTTTTAAATGGTCAGAGCATTTATTTAAGAAGGCCTCATGAACTGGATTTTGAAAGCTGGCAGCGCATAAGAAAAAACTCAAAGGCAGAACTCAAACCCTTTGAGCCGACTTGGCAGGATGATGAGATTGCCCTATCAGGGTTTAAACGACGTTTGAATATTTATAAAGTCCATCAATTGCGAAAAACCGGCATGAGTTTTTTTATATTTCACAAGCAAAGCCATGCTCTTTTAGGCGCAATCACCCTTTCAAACATCCGTTATGGCGAAGTTCAAACCGCTGCTTTAGGCTATTGGCTTGGCACAGAATATACAGGCCATGGCTATATGCGAGAAGCCTTGCTATTATTAAGTTTATATAGCTTTGAAACACTGGGATTAAACCGCTTAGAAGCTGCTTGTATTAAAGAAAATGAGCGCTCTCAAAAACTATTACAGCATATGGGGTTTACCGCTGAAGGTATTTTGCGTTCTTATTTTCGCATTAATGGCGAATGGCGTGATCATATTTTATACTCTAAATTAAAGAAGGATGTTTAGGGTTAATATTTTCTTATAAAATATGGTTTAGTCTTTATTAAATTGCATGTTTATTTTTTGAAATTTGGATATTTCTCTTCTTTGGTAGAGGGGATCTGTCATATCCATTATTATGTAACTTAAACTGCAACGATTTAAGATTGAATTTTATAAGAGATTATCATGAGGAAAATTATTGCTGCTATTAGAGTATTTGCTTTTATATCGATAGCAATCGCTTTTTCTTCTATACTATATCTTTATTTAGGGCTAGATGTGGTTATCTCTGGCTTATCAGGCGCTTTAGCCTTTTTTCTTTTAGCTTATATTGCCGCCTCTTTCAGATATTCGAATGAATTTGAAAAGTTACGTGCGGAATTATTAGAATATCACAAGGACACTGATGAAATTATTCGTCGCATGGCCGAAATTAGATCAGAGAATAATGATTTGAAAATACAAATCGATCAATTTGAAGATAAGCTGCTATCGTTAGAAAATCTCTACAGTAGCGATGGTAGAAATAAAAATAGCGATAAAATTTCAAGAAAGCTTAGAGATAATGTGAAGGCTGTCATTGGTTTAAGCGCTAAGGGCGCAGAGGTTAATGTGCATGATAAACATCAAAGCTCGCCTACAAATATATCAAGGCTCAAAGATCCGAGCGAAAAAGCTGTATTAAGTAATAATGAAGACGGTGCCGATGATCCCAAGCAAAAAATAGCTGAGCTTATGGAAAAAGGTGATGGTATTGATATTGCCTTGCAGCCTATATTAGAGATACCTCATAGGCGTTTAAAATATTATGATGTTCAGCCTCAGTTGATAGAAGAGGATGGGCGTAAACAATGTATTTATGCGTATCGTGGAGGGCTGGATCAAGATAAAATTTATGCTGATCTGGATGCTGATTTAATCCCAAAAATTATTCATATTACGCGTAAAGTTTGTGAAGAAATAAAAAATACAAAAGTTTTTTACCGCCTTTCATCGGCCTTTTTAGAAGACCCTGCTTATCACGCTCAGATTATAGCGGCTTTAATGGCAAATCGTATTATTGCGTCTCAGCTTATATTTAAAATTGATCATGCCACTTATAAAAATGCGACTGATAGCTCAAAGAGGTTCATGAATGATATTTCTGATTTAGGCTATGCTATATGCCTAACGGCTATTCAAAGCTTTGATTTTGATATTGAGGATTTAGATAAGCAAAATATCAATTTTTTAAATATTCATAGCCAAGCGCTTATTGCATCAAGCGCGGATGCAAAATCACTACAACATTTTAGAGGGCTGATAGAAAATCTCAAAATGGTTGATATCAAAATAATTGCTGATCGTGTTGAAAATGAAACGAGCATTCTAGAATTATTAGATTTAGATATTAGTATTGCACAAGGTAATTATCTTGCGCCAGCTCGCCTTGTGAAGCCAGAATTGATAGAGGGCAAAGAACCAAGCTATCATACGGCCTAGGCTCAGGACTTGATTATTTAGTCCATTCTACACCAATAGATTTATCCTATGAGCGGACAAGAAAGCGCAGGAACTGCTGGTAATTTCAAGCTTTTACGTTATTATTGCTCAGATAAAGTTGCGCAAAAGTCAGTAATCTTTGAAAAATTTGTATATTTCAAACTTTTACCATCGCTTTTTTGATGCAGCTGATCATAGGCTATAAGCATTGCCGCAAGGGCGGAATTGCCAAGGGCTGGTACTGGTTTTAAGATCGCATAGGCTTTTGTAAGCTTGTTTAATATCTCTTCATCAATGGCTTGCTTTGCATTGGGATGTAAATAATTTAATGCCGTTTTATGAACGCCATGAACAAGCTTTTGCGCATTTTCAGGCATGAAGACAAAGCGATCACTTACCTCTAAATCACGGGTAACTTTATAATATTGCTTTGATGAGTTCTCAATATCATCAGCCACATGAATACACATTACAAGTGTTTCCAGTGCAGCTAATCGGCGTCCAAAAGAACGGTCATTACTTGCAAAATATGCCGCTTCTCCGCACGCCCATAATTTATCGACCGTTGTTCTACCTTGCCCATCAACAACAGCACCGCCAATATGATATAAAGATTGTTCCGTTGATGGGCTCATTGCTATTTGCCCAAGGGCTGCTAATCTAGCTCCCGCACGGGCAGCTAGGGCTATACCAATACCTGTGATACCTGCTTGTTTCATATCTGCTTGAAAAAGAGAGGATATCCCGCCTGTTGCTAAGACAACAGCTTGCGCTGGAATAGTGACTTGATGCGCTGGCGTTTCTGCATGGTGTGCCATCAGGCCGGTTGCAAAGCCACCGTCAATAATAATTGTATCTGCAATATAGCCTTCAACAAAACGAATATTCTCAGTAGCGCGTGCCCTATTAAGTAGATTGCTATGAATAGTATTCACGCTGCAACTGCCTTCACAGCCAAATTCATTGAGCTTTTGTTGAGTATTCTCTAGGTTTTTATAAAGATATTGAGCATGGGGTGTGGGATCATTCGATAATTCATCTAATATCTCAGGATCAAAAGGAGAAATATTGAGATCGCTGGACGCGTAATATTCAGTGGCTATTTTTGTTGTTAATATTGTAACAGGACGAATAGGCGCCACGCAAAGCGCTGTTAATAGGCCTGCAATGCCAGCGCCGATAACGACAACATCATCAATGCCATCAGATGGAAAGGGAGGGAGAGTGCCATAGGTCTTTTCTGTGGGCTCGAATTCTAAATCTTCATTTTCAAACAAATCAGACACAGCTCATCCTTAATCTAAAATTACCTTTTATTGATATGCTTCCCTATAAATAAAGCGGTAAAAAGTCAAATAGAAAGCGTTTTGCTTATCCTTGCTTTTATCATATATATCATCAGGACTATGACTATTCTGTGTGGTTGGTTTGATTTAAATGGAAGACTGAGAATTAATAGAGGATTTGTAATATGCATTTGAATATAAAACTAACAATAATAGCTAGTCTTTTATTTGCTTTTTTTCCTCTCCAAGCAGATGCTCAAGATTTACAACTTGGTTTGCCAATTCAATGTGAGCCAGAGGACGGTTGTCTCATTTGGCAATATGTAGATCAAAGTCCCGACGATAAATATTTTGATTATAAATGTAGTATTCAAAGTTATGATGGCCATAAGGGTACTGATTTTCGCGTTACCTATCCTGCCATGCAAAAAGGGGTTCCAGTGCTTGCTAGCGCTCAAGGCAAGGTATTAGGGACGCGTAATAATATGCGGGATGTTTTCGTAGATGACATTGGCGTACAGGCGGTTAATGGCAAAGAATGCGGTAATGGCCTGGTTTTAGATCATGGCAATGGTTGGCATACGCAATATTGCCATTTAAAGCAGGGTTCTGTAATGGCAGAAACAGGGGATATTATTCAAAAAGGTCAGCAAATTGGTTTGGTTGGCCTTTCTGGTAAAACCAGCTTTCCCCATGTCCATTTTAGCGTGAAAAAAAATCAAAAAGTGGTAGATCCTTTTGATCCTGATAATGAAGCGTCCTGTAAGCCTTCATCTATCACTTTGTGGGAAGACAGAGCCCACCCAGTTTTAGCCTATCTAGAGCGCCCCATTGTTGGTATTGGTTTTAAAGGCCAGCAAATATCTATTTCAGAAGTAAGAAAAGGACTTGAAAAGGAAAGTAATGGCTCTCAGCAAGATCCAGTTATTTTACTTTATGCTGAAATCGCTAATATTCATGAAGGCGACCGTATTCAGCTCACAATTTTTGACCCTGAGGGTAAAGTTTTTCAACAAAATATATCTAAGCCGTTTGATCGGAAAAAAGCAGTTTATCGGACATATCTTGGTAAAAAGCGTCGGGTTGCTTGGATGAAAGGCCGCTATCGAGGGGTTGTTAGCGTTAAAGCAAAGACAGGCGAAATGATTTCTACCGATAGCGCCTTTTTGCAAATTGATTAGCTTAGGCTCAGGACTTGATTATTTAGTCCATTCTGCACCAATAGATTTACACTATGAACAGAAAAGAAAGCGCTGGAACTACTGGTAATTTCAAGCTTTTTTGACGCATTCATGGTTTAAATATATGGTGCCCATTGGTTTAATTCAAACAGAATTAAACTAAATTAATAGGCCCTGAGCCTAAGGCGCCAATGGTTATGCCTTGCGCTAAAAATACGATAAGCCAATGCCCTGCGTCTATAATTGTTAACAACCAGGGCTTCATCTGAAAGCGGTGGTTAACAGCCATAGGGGCAACAACAAAACCCGCCCAAGCAAATAAAGAGGTGATGATACCATTGAGAATTGTTATCTCTCCAATATGTTCCATTAGGCCTGCTAATGTCAAAGCAAGAACCAGCTGGGCGATGAAAGCAACAATATAAGGCATGGGAGATTGTTTAATGGCGGCGCCATTTGCATCTTTGGGTCTTATATCATTTTCTGTTAAGCCTGTAGAAGCCATCCATGGTTTAGCAAAGAGAGAATACCAAACAGCACCTATCATCATAGATAAGATAACAGCGGGCAAAATAGGAAGCAGGTTGATACCTTCTACAATCATTTGAGAGCCTTTAATCGTAATTAATATATATTTTTTAGTCATTTATAGATATAAGAAAAATTCAATCATTCTAGGCTGAGCCTAATGACCATAATTTTTATAGTTTAACTTAAGAGATTAATGAATTGCAAGCTATACGACTTTTTATGTTATGCCTTTTCTTGTCTTCAGCGCCATATAGCCATAGTGCAGATCTTGCCTTTTGGGATGAGCTACAGGCATTATCTAAAGAAATTGGCACTATTAGCTATTTAGATGAAATTTGCTCAGACGAAGAAGAAGATCCTATTGCTTGGAAGCAGTTTTTTGACAATATACGCGCTGACCCTGTTTTGTCTCTAGTGCAGAAAAAAATATTGCTAGCAATTTATGAGGAAGCCTATATTAGCTATCAAGATAGCTATCGGCAATGCACACCAAATGCGTTAGATATATTATTAGAAAAATCTCTTATCGTTTCTAATCTTCTTCAGGAGATGGAAATTGAATATATAAATTAAAATTATTTTTCGAATATTATCTGGCCTTAAAGGAAAGAAATGCGTCATTTACCAAAATATCTTTCTTTAGAAGAGCAAAACCAACTTTTAGAAATGATTAGGGAAATCACAAGCGATGCACCCTTGTTCATTCCAACGATGCCGCGCTGGGGCACTGCCTTTTCTGTCAGGATGACAAATTGTGGGGATTATGGCTGGGTTGCAGATAAATCGGGTTATCGCTATCAAAGCTTTCATCCTGATACGAAAAAGCCATGGCCTAAAATCCCTACGCAATTATTAGATATATGGCATGATTTGGTCGGGGAGCAGTGGCGCGCTGAAGCTTGTTTGATCAACTATTATGCGCCAAACGCAAAGATGGGTTTGCATCAAGATAATGATGAAGCAAATTTTGACGCACCCGTTTTATCAATCTCGCTTGGTGATGACTGTATTTTTAGGCTAGGGGGCTTGAAACGCTCAGACCCCACTCAATCTTTCACATTAAACTCTGGCGATATTATTTTGCTAGAAAAAGAAAGCCGTTTAAAATTCCATGGTGTAGATCGCATTAAGCCAAATACATCAATGCTATTATCTAAGCCAGGACGGCTGAATTTAACAATGCGCGTGGTGAATTAGTAATAGTGCACTAGATTTTCTGTAATGGGGCTAATGATTTCTTTTTGATCTGTGAAGCCCATAAATTCGCAAGTCAATTTCCATTGCTCATCGGCAAAATCAACTTCATATATATTATAGCCGCCTGCTTCTGGATCTTGGCTTTGGGGGGCACAAGAGGCAGAGCGCACCCCTATGACTGGGATGCTATGACTTTGCGAAGTTAGATGTGTGCATTGATGTCGATGATTATGGCCATATACAACTAAATGCGGGGCAAGCTCTTGCAGGGCTTCGGTCATTTGAATTTCATCGCGTAATATACGATGTTTCTTTGTTAAGCCTGCAAGGGGCGGGTGGTGGAGCATTACCAATTGAAACCAATTTTCCTTTGAATAGCGCTTAAATAAGGCTGCAAGTCGTTCTAGCTGGGCTGCACCAATTTTCCCTTGCGCATTAAAGGGGCGTGTCGCTATGGCGCTTGAAAGGCAAAAAACCGCAATCCCTTTTTCTGGGGTATTAGGCAGCGAAATTTCATGCACGAAAGGAAAATCATCTTGTTCGCTTTGCCCTTTTATCCATGGATTCCACTGCTCAAGCACCCTATTAAGTGCGCCTGGTACATAGGCGTCATGATTGCCTGGTACAAGGGAGATATTGGCATGGCTCTCAATTTCTGAAAGCCATGTTTTTGCCCAATTAATTTCGGCTTTACTAGCAAAATTTGTTAGATCCCCTGAGCATAAAATATGATCTGGCTTTTGTGCTAGCATATGCTCTGTCACTGTTTCTAATGCATTTTTTTGATGCACAAATTGACGGCGCTTTTTCCAAAATAAATAGCCTGTTATTCTCTTATTCAACAATTGATAAGGATATAAATTGGGCATATGAGGCATATGTATATCTGAGATGTGAACCAAGCGGCGCATAATATGTCCTTATCAAAAATAATAAGCGTTAATTTTTTTCTTAAAAAGATGCTTACAAAAGTGCAAACATTGAATTCAAGTAATTATAACTAAATACTGCTAAACTTATATGTAAATAATAATTTTTAGCAACCATATCAGGGAAAAATGACTTAGCGCAATAATGGAGAAAACGCGAAACCCTATCAAATGGCTTATTTTTTTGCTTGCCCGGATTTATTTTCGATTAAGCCGCGGCATGACGATGGGGGTGCGCGCTGCTGTTATCAATAGGCGCCGTGAAATTTTACTCATAACCCATACATATGCTTCGGGGTGGCAATTGCCCGGTGGGGGAGTTGAGCCTGGGGAAGCAACGCTTGATAGTTTGAAGCGTGAATTATTAGAGGAAGCAGGTGTTACTGCTATTCGCAATCCTAAGCTATTTAATATTTATAATAATTCAGCTGATTTCCCAAGGGATCATGTCTTATTATATCTGGTAACGGATTTTGATTTAGAAGGCTTTCCTAAGCCAAATCGTGAAATTAATGGACATGGCTTTTTCCCGCTAAATGATTTGCCAGAAAACACCACAATTGGTACAAAAATGAGAATAGCAGAGCTGTTAGGAAAGCGTAAAATTTCCCAAAACTGGTAACTAGGCTCAGGACTCAATACAATAATTGACTGCATTGGAAGAAAAATAGTTTGGTTCAAGGAGAAAAACGCAGATAATACTTTTGTATTTTCAAGGCTTTTCAACGCAGAAGCAGGCTATTTTAATCCAACCCTAAAGGGCAGCGCCTAATTTTTGTATTTATGCGTTGAAATCTCCTCATTGGCAGTTAGCCAATTCGATCAATTTCGCCTAAAACTATAAAAATTA
>WTKA01000017.1 GCA_011524605.1 Hyphomicrobiales bacterium
GCAAAGTCTTAGTTATTTTTCTGCTAATGTGACAAGTAATAAAAATAGAAAAATAAATTTAATAGTTGTAATTGATGCTGTTGCACGTTAAGTTTTTCTAGTTGAAATATTTATTTATAGGTAAAATGCGAAAAATCACTCAACTTGAATACTCATTGATAGACAGCAAAGTTAAAAGTTATTGCTCAAACAACCAAAAAAAGGATATTAGCCTATGTTTTCTAGAACTTATCCTTCAGTTAGTTTTCCCTCGTTCTGAAGAAGAGATTTCTTCGCTTATTACCGATGGCGGAATGGATCGCGGCGCAGATGCAATTCATATACGTGAGACGGATAACACAGCAGAAATTAGTATAGTTCAATGTAAATATGCGCGCTCATTAGAAAGTGCATCGAAAAATTTTCCTGGAAAGGAAATTGATAAGTTAATTTCTTTAATCACAGATATAATTAATCAGTCAGAAGGACTTAGCAGTACTGTAAATCCTATTTTGTCAGAAAAAATAACGGATATCTGGCAATTGGTATCAAAGGGAAAAATGTTATCTATCAAGATTTTTCTGATCTCCAACATGCTACCCTTGATTGAACATGAGCGTAAAAGACTTGATGTATTCTGTAAGCAGTTCGATTTTATTACCTTCGAACAAATGTCGTTTTACTCGATTTCTAGTTTAATTGCGTCTGATCAACGACCCAAGGAAAACGGTATTTTAAAAGCTATTGAGAAGCAAGCTTATGATAGAAGTGATTATGATATTCGTGGTTTGGTTGCTAATATTGATGCCAATTCTTATGTTGATATGATTACTAATGAGAACGGCGAGGTTGAGCGTCACCTTTTTGATGAAAATATTCGTGGCTATTTGGGAGCTGAAGGTGGTTTTAACAAACAAATTTTAGATAGTGCATTATCAGATGATAACCATTTGTTTTGGTATTTAAATAATGGAATAACTATTATAGCTGATGATTTCACTTATCAAAATGTTAGAGGTTCAGCCATTAATCTGACAGACTTTCAAATTGTTAATGGAGCGCAGACATCATATTCACTTTCACGTGCTAAAAAAGTTGATCCTAATAAGCTTGATGACCTGATAATTTTAGTAAAGATATTTGCCTCAAGCCGTGAAGATATTTCACAAAAAATTGCAATTGCTACTAATAGCCAAGCACGTATTTCGCCCAGAGATCTTAAAGCTAATGATGAAATTCAAAAACGAATATCGTCGATATTTAGTGATAATAACATACTGTACGAACGCAAACGAAATCAATTTGAACGCTCTCAAAACAAACTAAGGATTGATTCACTGAAGCTTGGTCAATCTATACTGGCATACCAGCTGGAAAGACCGCATAAAGCTAAGACAGAATCTGACGAAATTTTTGGGAATCTTTATACTGAAATTTTTTCTGAAAAATTGGATGCTGATTATCTGATCCGACTGGCAAGCCTTTATATTCATGTAAGTCATCAACGAGAAGAACAGCTTGGTATATTAAGAACAAATCCAACGTTTGATAACTTGGACCAGTCTGTTGGGTATACACAATGGCATATTCTTTATTGTATTAGACTTCTTTGTAAACAAGATAATAAAGATATTCCCGAAATAAGTGAATTTGATCAATATTTAGAACGAGCACAAAAAATAATTTCTAAAATAGCTGGCGATCATAGCTCTCAATCATATTACAGAGTATTTCGCTCTGCTAAGACAGTAGAATTAATTAGTCAAGCGCTAGGTGGTAGTGGGCAACTCAATTTTGAATTTTAAGGAATTTAATCTATTCGTTGCTTGTAAAGTTAATAGTTATAAGTCGTATAGCAAAAAACTGAAATAAATCAATTTACTGGTTTAATAAACAATAAAAATATAAAAATAGATTAGCGGCAATATTCACCTATTTTAACAGCGCCATTATTGGTTACTGTTTTAGTTTCAAATAAATAACAATTTTCTGATTCTGTGGCTTTGTAGCGTATATAATAGGCCTCGCCATCATAGCTATAATCCATGCTATAGCCGCCATTTTCTAGCTTTGTGAAAACAAGATCATCAACGCCCCCGCGTGGTGGTTTACCAGCTTCTACACGGCCACCCCCAATAGGAGACAAGGGGCGAACACGGGGCAGGCGATCAAAATCAGAGACTTCACCCATTAAACACTGAACAATATAGGGCGCTTCAGCGGAGGTATGGTAGCGATAGCCAAATATGTCATCCATCTTACCATTACAGACATCTAATTCACCTGCCGTGATTGTAGAACCATCCGGATTTTTATCACCATAAATTGGGAAGCCATCAAAAGCCCAGCCGATGATCGGATTATCATCTTTATTTGCCATTTGCTCAATCATACATTTAGGCTTGATATGATAATGATAATCATCGCCACGACCTGCATGGCCGCCACAAATATCAAGCTGTTTCGTTTGGTAGGTATCATGGCGCTCTTGATGATGCTGTAGGTCATCTAAGGTCATTTCCCCACCAGCGGTATAATCATAAATCGGCACCCCATTCACTGCCACACCAAGGGCAGCATCGCGCGTTAATGGTGTTGATCCTAATGAAGGCTCAAGCGAAATAGGAGCGCTATATTGTGCAGGCACGGGGACTTGCTCATTCGTTCCGACAATCCCTGTCATAAGTTCATGAGTGGGGAAAGTATTTGAAGTGATAATTGCATTGTCATCATTGCAAGTCACTTCAACGCTATTTGAAAAACCTGCCTCTTCAACTGATTTAGCGATGGCATCACAATGGTTTTCATGGGCATAGGCGTTATTCAAATCTACAGGTAAGCAAAGCAAGGCCGCACTCAAGGCAGATTTTTGTATAATATTCATGATTATTCTACTTTTAAACGGCAATAAAGAATATTATCTTGTTCTAAATCAGATCCCCAAATTAATTTTGCGCTTGGTGCCCAGCTCACTTGATCATAGCCATGTTTAGGGCTAACAGCTCTTTCGCTATATTCTATCGCATTTGCCCAATCGCTATCATCAAAATCTAAAGCCCTCCAATTTGCGTCAACATCATTAATTTCTTGAGTGCAGGGGGCTTGGCCAACTCTAGGATCACTTTCTTGTGCGCAAGACTTGTTTAGCGGTGCTTTTTGAACGACAAAACATTTCATATCAGCATTTGTCGTTGCAACGAGAGTGCTATTTGAGGCGTTATAAATTTGAGCGATAGCGCCACCATCACCCATTTGCTGCCGACGAGAACCAATATATTCTAGCCCAGTTGCATTCTCCATAAAATCCTTAAATTCAAAGGCAAGCACAAAAGGCTTCTTGGCTTCAAAAGTAAAACTCTCTTTGTTAAAAGAGCGCTCTGTTGTGATCGATACACTATCTTCGATCAGCTCTTCTCCATTCAAATAAAGCTTGAACCAGTTATCGACCCATACATCCCCTTTATAGGCTGTTGTTGTTTCAGCAATGGACTGACGCGCGGTTACCATGCCGATCATAAGCAATGAGGGTATGATGCAAAGGCTAATAGCCAGAGCAAGTAAATAATTCTGCGTAGGCTTTTCAAGTTTCATCGGAATTTATGACCTCAATTTATATCTTGCCGCGGAAGCTGGTAATTTCAAGCTTTTTTGACGCATTCATGGTGTAAATATGTGGTGCCCTTTGGGTTTGAGTTAAAAGCATCATTTGTCAAAAATAAAGCTTCAACAATAGCAAAACGATGATTTTACTTTATTTTCATCCACCTAATACTTTTAATTCAAACAGAATTGAACAAAATTAATAGGTTCTGAGCCTAGCATGAAAATGAGAGTTTTATAAGTTATACTTTGGAAGCCTATTCTATCACATTTGCTTTTATCATTCTGGGAATAACATAAAGGCAGTATGGCGGCTTTCACATCATTCTTAAAAGCTTTGAAACAGTTAAAAACAATGAATATCTCAAAATAACGAATTTGCTTTAAGGCTGTTATTGTCGTCTTTTGATCTTTTTGGTCAATAAGGGCTAAATGTTTTTCATAGGCATATTTTATACGCTCATTCTTAGCGTTGAAACGAGATTTATTTTTATCGTTGGGTTTTGAATAGGTATGTAATTATGATTCAAGACGGGCAATCGGAGACAAATCTTCTTCAATTTTTTTGATTGCATTGAGAATGGAAGTTCCAAGCTCATCTCTTTCCGAAAAAGTACCATACATATCTGCCTTCCACTTGTTTCTTAGTTCTTTTTCATCCTTAGTAAGAGGGTCTATATTATCATTCAATATAAGATCAGATAAACCCTGTATAGCAGTCAGTACATCAGCACGAGCTTGAAAAAGCTTTTCTACAGCTGAATCAACCTCTTGTTTGTCTAATACAGCACGTACTCTGATTTGAGCATCGCGTAATTCCTTAAACAAAGGGCTATATTCAATGATACGTTCATAACGTGTCTTGTATTCATAGTTTTTATCATCTTTTTTTTCGCATGGAATGTAAAACATTGGGCTTCTCATATGCCTGAAAGCATCTTCGATACTCAATGATATAGCAATCAAATTTTCAGCAACCTCACTTTGCCTTAACTGCTTTGCTGAACGTCTAGCTTTAATAGTTGAATTTGCACCAAAAAGCCCAATAAGAATAGCAAGTGCACCCACAGCAGCAGATAAAGAGTTTATAATATCCAGCCAATTTGGATCACTCATTTTAAACCTTCCTAACCAATATCATTTCAATGATTGTAAAGCTATTATAAAAATTTTTATAGACAATCTATACAAGAAAGCTTTGTGCTAACATTTTTTGTTTGTCTGAATAACGAAATGCCATACGTCAAAGCTTAGAACCTTTATTTGTTACTTGCATATATAGTTTACCGCTATCACTGTAACGCTTTGTTTTTGCTAATGGTTTTAGATTGCAAATTTTAGTATCTGCTAGTGGCATAATAATTTGTTGGTACTTTTTTCTATGGTCTTTAGATAAAAATACCAAATACCATAAAAAATACCAACAAATTTTCAGGATACCAACAAACGGTATTGGACGCATTAGAGCGTGTTTATCGCTTAATTTATTGTTTTTATTGAGTGTTGGATGAATTTGAACTGTGTGAAACAGGAAAATGGTGCCCCCCGCCGGAATCGAACCGGCACTCCCGAAGGAAC
>WTKA01000098.1 GCA_011524605.1 Hyphomicrobiales bacterium
TCAATCGCTGTTGACCCTGTGGAGCGAACGCCCGAAACTTCTGGCGCAATTTGCGTCATTTCAGCAAAGAAATGCGGCAGGTTACCACGACCAAGGAAAGGAATATTACAATTCACTAAACAGTCAGAAAGCTGCTTACGAGAAGACACACGCAAACGACGCTCGCGCGCATCAGCACCCATCACAAAACAACCAAAGCCTTTTTCAGCAAAGAAAGTCTCATTTAAAATAGGGCAATGGGTCACCCCTGCAATCAATTCCCCTTGAAATTCTAAGGCAATATTGACGGCAAATAGCGGGCTGCCATGAAGAAAATTCGTCGTGCCATCAAGCGGATCAATGATAAAGCGATGCTCTTCATCGGTTCCTTGAATAAAACCCGCTTCCTCAGAAAGAATTGAGAATTTTGGGCGTGCATATTGTAATTCTTCGATCACAATTTTTTCAGCTCGTCGATCAGCAGCAGAAACAAAATCTGCAGGCCCTTTCACAGAAACCTGTAGATGTTCAATTTCCCCAAAGTCACGGGTTAGAGAACGGCCTGCCTTTTCAGCAGCTTTAATCATGACAGACAGAATGGTAGAGGTACGCATATATTTCTCAGTTTATAATTAGTTCGCTATTTTTCAAACGGGGAGGAAGATTAGCTGACGCGCTTAATGTAAGTCAGCTCATTTGTATCGACAATCACCTGCTCACCAGCGGTCACAAAAGGCGGCACCATGATTTTCACACCATTTTCTAAAATGGCAGGCTTATAGGAAGAGGACTGGGTTTGCCCTTTAACAACGGCATCCGCTTCCGCAATCGTGACCGTTACTTGTGTTGGCAAAGTTAAGCTAATTGGCTTGCCTTCATAAGATTCAATCTCAACTTCCATGCCATCTTGCAAGAAAGCGACGCTATCTTCGCCAACAAATTCTTTTTGCAGTTCAATCTGCTCGTAAGATTCACTATCCATAAATACGAGCATATCACCATCCGCATAAAGATAGGTGTGTTTACGCTGCTCAAGGCGAACACGTTCAACCGTTTCAGAAGAACGGAAACGCTCGTTTAGCTTTGTCCCCTCGGTAACATTTTTCAGCTCAACCTGCGCAAAAGCACCGCCCTTGCCTGGCTTCACATGTTGAATTTTTACAGCAACCCATAAACTATCACGGTGCATGATGACATTGCCGGGGCGAATTTCGTTACCATTAATTTTCATTTTCAATCCTATTGATTTTCAGCAAATGCAAGTTCTGAGAACCAAAGCTGAGCTTCTCTTTTTGCTTCATTTTGAACAGTGTTGTCTAATGTTTGCACATAGCTGTCAAGCCATAGATCGCTTACACCATTTGCGCGCGCAATGAAATGATATTTTGCAGATAATTTACTATTTGCTTCCACACCAAGCCCTCTTGCATATAATCGTGCCAGTCTATTCATCGCAACAGGGCTACCTTGATCTGCGGCTTGTTGCAACCAAACAGAAGCAACTTGCGCATTTTGCGGCGTGCCTTCGCCTCGAAAAACCATAATGCCATATTCAACTTGGGCAGCGACAAGGCCATATTGCGCCGCCGTACCAATCAACTTAGCCGCTCTTTTTAAATCTTGGTTTATATTTTCACCCGATTTAAATAATAAGCCTAAAGTGAAATAAGCTTCTGCATAGCCTGCAACGGCAGATTTTTCAAAATATTCAAAAGCTAGATCAAGATTTTTCTCAACGCCCTTGCCATTATAATAGGCAAGACCAATGTTATATTGTGCTGCAATGTGACCAAGTTTAGCTGACTGCTCAAATAAGCTTGCAGCCCTAACAATATCTTGTTCAACCCCTTGTGCTTCGGCATACATGAGGCCAAGAGCAAACATGGCTTCTTTATTGCCATTCGCTGCAGCGATCTCAAACCATTCGGCTGCTTTTTTTTCATCTTGCGGTACACCAAATCCTTCAGAATAGAGCATGCCTAAAAGCGCCTGTGCAGCGCCATCATTTTCTTCAGCTTTTTCTAAAGCCACTTCAAGCGCGGTCAGATAATAACCTCGTTGAAAGGCGCCATAAGCGCGATCTAGCTTTTTATCAAGCAAATTATCCTGCGCTAAACTCTGACTATGGGAAAAAGTAAAAAAGCCTGCAAGGATCGCAAATAACAGTATAAATTTCATATTTTAGCCTGAATATAGTCAATTTAATTGGCTTAGTTTTGCTTTATTATATGTCAATTTCAAGATTTTTTTGCCCATTAATCACTTGATTCAGTGGGTTGAGGCGCTGATCGTATAGCATAAATCTCTTGGCATAGCGTATCAAAATGATTGATAGCTTCAGCGGAAAATTCTTTTTTAATATTTTCAATTGAGAAAAGCGCGAAATCAGCACCCGCCATAGCAATATTTTTTAGTTCTTCTTCATTTTTAAACTGGACAACACTAGGCACCTCAACCATTTCGCTCCACCAATGCACCATAGCATAATCTTCGCTGTCATCATTTAGCCAAATATAAGCTGCCCCCATTTCAGAGGCTACTAATGCTTTTTCTAAACTCTCTGTAGGGCCAAAGCCAAAATATTCTTCTTCCGATAAATGCTCTTGCAATTCCTCAATTTCAGGAACTTTTGAGGCTCTTGGTGCTTCCTCATCTTCATTTTGTGGCGGATGCAAGGCAAAGTCCAATAAATTCACCCCATCAAAATAGGGAAAATTTTCACAATATTTTTCGTCAATAACAACAGCCATACCTTGATTGCGCAAACGCATGGCAAGGGTTGCTGCCGCCTGAATTTGTGTCTCAATATACTCATCTGGTAATTCAATTAAAGCAACAGGACTAATATTGGCACATGCATCAATAACATCAATTGTTAAAGCCTCAATATCCTCCAATATTAGGCTATCCAATGTGAAACGAAGCATGATTTGCGTCTTCACAATATCTTGGATTGGGCGATTGTCTTTTTTACTACCGCGCTTTTGTCCGCCTCTGCTTTTTCTCTTTGCCATTTTTTACCTTGCACTATCGCCCTATTTTATAAAAGAAAAGGGCAGCTTATTTACTGCCCTTATAAAACATCTTAGTATAAAAACAAGCGAAAGATTATACCGCTTCCATATCCGCTTGCCACTCGCCTTTGGAGGCAAGGCCATTCATTTTAGCCCGATGGAAAAAAGCAGCGGCGGCTTTCGCTTCATTTTCAACCTCACCAGCCCAAGCTTTTAAAGCTGCTGCTTGTAAAGCGCGCCCATAAGAATAGGTCAAATTCCATGGCATGTCATAGCTAGCATTCATAGCATTAAGATGAGCCGTTGCCTCAATATCAGACTGACCGCCCGAAAGAAAAGCAATGCCAGGTACAATTGAAGGGACATGTTGCTTTAAACATTTCACAGTTTTCTCAGCCACTTCATCGACACTGGCTTGTGTCGTGCATTTTTTGCCAGAAACAATCATATTAGGCTTTAATACAATTGCGCTAAGGTCAACACGGGCATCAAAAAGCTCTTGAAACGTTGTTTGAAGCACGAATGAAGTCACATCAAAACAGCGGTCAATCGTGTGATCACCATCCATCAAAACTTCTGGTTCAACAATGGGCACAATGCTATTTTCCTGACAAAGTGCTGCATAGCGCGCTAATGCATGGGCATTGGCCTTAACAGCGCCCCAAGTTGGGAGACCTTCTGCAATATCAATTACCGCACGCCATTTTGCAAATTTTGCTCCTTGTTCACGATAGGCTTCAAGACGCTCCCGCAAGCCGTCTAGCCCCTCTGTAACGGTTTCCCCTGGATGGCCTGCAAGAGGCTTTGCCCCCTTGTCTACCTTGATCCCTGGAATGCTGTCAGCTGCTTTAATAAGTTCAACAAGAGACTGATCATTCTTTGCTTTTTGACTCAGCGTTTCTTCAAATAAGATAACGCCAGAGACATAATCTTGCATCGCATTCTTTGTTGAAAACAACATTTCGCGATAATCTCTACGATTGATCTCATTATTTTCAACATTAATACTGTCAAAGCGCTTTTTAATGGTAGCTGTGCTTTCATCCGCTGCCAAAATACCTTGGCCTTTACGAACCATATCGATAGCGACTTGCTGAAGTGTCATATGTCTGCCTCGCAAATAAAATAGTTATGGAGAAATAGGGGAATAAACCTATTTCTCTATTTAAACTAATTATTTTAGTAAAGCCTTAACACCAGGCAATTCTTTTCCTTCCATCCACTCCAGAAAAGCGCCGCCAGCGGTTGAAATATAAGTCATATCTTGAGAAACGCCCGCTTGGTTTAGCGCTGCCACCGTGTCACCGCCACCCCCAACGGCAACAAGCTTATCTTCTTTGCATAGCGCCGCAATTGTCTTGGCAATCGTTATTGTTCCATTATCAAATGGCTTCATCTCAAAAGCGCCGAAAGGACCATTCCAAATTAAAGTCGCACAATCGTTCAATTTATTGATAATAGCTTCAATTGTTTGCTCGCCAATATCAAGCACCATTTCGTTACTCTCAATTGTATCAATATCACCAGAACGGTTTGGCGCATTTTCAGCAAAGTCAGTTGCCATAACAACGTCCACAGGCAATATAATCTCGCAACTATTTTTTTCTGCTAAATCAAAAACATTTTTTGCTGTATCAATTAAATCTGCTTCATGGAGTGATTTACCCATTGGCTTGCCTTGTGCAGCAAGAAAAGTATTCGCCATACCCCCACCAATGATGAGCATATCAACCTTTTCAACAAGATGCGTAAGAACGCTTAATTTTGTAGAGACTTTTGCACCGCCCACAATTGCAGCTACCGGTGTTTTGGGAGCACCAAGAGCATTTTCTAATGCTTCAAGCTCTGCCTGCATACTGCGTCCTGCAAAAGCTGGTAAATGATGGGCAAGCCCTTCTGTTGATGCATGGGCACGATGAGAAACTGAAAAGCCATCATTCACATAAAGGTCCGCAAAAGATGCCAATTTTTTAGAAAATGATGCATCATTTTTTTCTTCGCCAGGATAGATGCGAATATTCTCCAACAATAAAATATCGCCATTTGATAAGCTATTGAGATCATCTTCAATATCAAGCGCGCCTTCATCCGCAGCAAAGGCAACTTTTTGCCCTAATGCTTGTTCAAGAGCAGGAATAACAGCCTTTAAACTCAATTCAGGAACAAATTGCCCTTTTGGTCGACCAAAATGTGCTAAAAGAATTATTTTTGCCCCTTTGTCAGACAATTCCTTAATTGTTGGCGCAACTGATTTTATACGCGTATCATCTGTAACGCGCCCGTCTTGCATTGGGACATTAAGATCTACACGCACTAAAACACGCTGGCCCGCTGGATTAATATCATCTAGGGTTTTAAAATTTTGCATTTTGCTATCCGCTCGCTTTTATTTGAAACTGATTTGCTCAGCCTATTTGTTTAATTTATGGGCTCTATAGCAAGAAGGGCCTTAATAAAGACCCTTCTTTTCTTGATTTAAATGAGCTTGCCCATGGCAACGGCTGTATCAGCCATTCGGTTTGAGAAGCCCCATTCATTATCATACCATGTTAAAATACGGCACATACGACCGTCCATCACTTTGGTTTGATCCATATGGAATACAGAAGAATGAGGGTCATGATTAAAGTCAATAGAAACAAGCGCTTCATTGGTATAGCCTAAAACACCATTCAGCTCGCCTTCAGATGCTTTTGCAATAGCTGCATTTATTTCTTCAACACTTGTATCACGCGATGCCATGAATGTTAGGTCAACAACAGATACATTCGGCGTTGGGACACGAATAGCAACACCATCCAGCTTACCATTAAGCTCAGGAAGAACAAGACCAACAGCTTTTGCAGCGCCTGTTGAAGTTGGGATCATGCTTGATGCAGCTGCACGTGCACGGTATAAATCCTTGTGCATTGTATCAAGCGTTGGCTGATCCCCTGTGTAAGAGTGGATCGTTGTCATAAAGCCTTTTTCAATGCCAATAGCATTGTTTAAAACATATGCTACAGGCGACAAGCAATTAGTCGTGCAAGAAGCGTTAGAGACAACAATATCGTCTTTAGTCAATGCGCTATCATTTACGCCATATACAATTGTTTTATCTGCACCTGATGCTGGCGCTGAAACAAGAACACGCTTAGAGCCATTTTTAAGATGAAGAGAAGCTTTTTCTTTTGAAGTAAAAATACCCGTGCATTCTAGTGCAACATCCACATCACCCCAAGGCAAATCTTCTGGATTGCGGATCGCTGTTACTTTAATTGGCCCCTGCCCCACATCAATCGTGTCGCCATCAACTGTCACAGTGCCTGGGAATTTTCCATGAACTGAATCATAGCGCATAAGATGTGCATTTGTTTCCACAGGGCCTAGGTCATTAATTGCGACCACCTTTATGTCATTACGACCTGATTCCATAATGCCACGAAGAACATTCCGGCCAATGCGGCCAAATCCATTAATTGCAACTTTAATAGTCATTTCAAATTCCCTTTTCCAACCTTAAAGCCCTATCTCAAATAATAGAACTCATAAAACTGCCATTATAAATAATATAAATCTTAGGCCGAAACCAATACTTATATTATATTTATTGCGCCAAACGCTTTGTTACCTGCGCAACGACTTGCTCGGCTGTAATGCCAAAATGCTCATAGAGCTCTTTATAAGGGGCACTTGCACCAAAGCTATCCATGCCAATGAAGATGCCATCTGAACCAATAATTTGATCCCAACCCTGACGAATTGCGGCTTCAATGCCTACTTTAATGCTAGCATCTCCAATAATATCCTGTCTGTAGCCTTCTGACTGCTTTGCAAATAATTCAAAGCATGGCACAGAAACCACACGAGCGGCGATATCTTTTTCTTCAAGTAAATCAGCTGCTGCTAGGGCAATTTCAACTTCAGAGCCCGATGCAAAAATAGAAATAACAGCATCTCTATTTTCACGAACAGCATAAGCACCTTTTGCAGTAAGAACATCATCGCTACTTTGCGTTCTAACCGCTGGTAAATTCTGACGCGTTAGAACAAGAATAGAAGGGCCTGTTTGATTTTCAGATGCAAGCTGCCAACATTCGGAAGTCTCAATCAAATCAGCTGGTCTAAACACAGCAACATTAGGGATTGCTCTTAATGCCGCTAAATGTTCCACTGGTTGGTGTGTTGGCCCATCTTCACCAAGACCAATCGAATCATGGGTAAATACATAAACAACTCGCTGCCCCATTAAAGCAGAAAGACGAATTGAAGGACGGCAGTAGTCAGAAAAGACTAAGAAAGTACCGCCATATGGATAAACACCGCCATGCAATGCCATACCGTTCATAGCAGCCGCCATTGCATGTTCGCGAATACCATAATGTACATAACGCCCTGAATAGTCATCGCTGTTAAAAATACCAAGATCTGCTGTCTTTGTGTTATTAGATCCTGTTAAATCCGCAGAGCCACCCACCGTTTCTGGTAAAATTTCATTAAGATGACCAAGGACAATTTCAGAGCTTTTGCGTGTTGCAAGCGCCTTTTGATCCTCATATAATTCTTCGCGTGCTTTTTGCATTTGAGATGCAAAAGACTGGGGCAATTCGCCACTAATGAGACGTTCAAATGTTGCTTTTTTATCCGCATCTAAAGAATCAAGTCGCTTTTCCCAAGCTTTTCTATCCGAACAATTTTTTAATGCAGCCATGCGCCATGCATCTAAGACATCATTAGGAATTTCAAAAGGCTCATGAGACCAGCCTAGAGCTGCACGCGTCGCTGCGATTTCTTCATCACCAAGCGGTGCACCATGCACCCCTGATGTACCTTCTTTATTTGGAGACCCAAAGCCAATCTTTGTTTTACAAGCAATTAAAACAGGCTTATCACTTTTCTTTGCCTTTTCAATCGCTTTACTTATCGCTTCTGGATCATGTCCATCAATCGTTTGCGTTGACCAACCAGCTGCCTTAAATCTTAGAATTTGATCGCCTGATTCAGAAATAGAAATAGGCCCATCAATCGATATGCCATTATCATCAAATAAAACAATAAGCTTATTTAACTTTAAATGACCTGCAAGAGAAATAGATTCTTGTGAAATACCTTCCATAAGATCACCGTCACTTGCAAACACATAAGTATGATGATCGACAATATCATCCCCATAATCAGCATTTAACTTACGTTCTGCCATCGCCATACCAACAGCAGTTGCCAGCCCTTGTCCCAAAGGACCTGTCGTTGTTTCAATGCCCAAAGCATGACCATATTCAGGATGACCTGCGGTTTTCGATCCCAGTTGACGGAAATTTTTAAGCTCTGATAATGTCATATCAGAATAGCCAAGCAAATAATGCAGCGCATAAAGCAGCATTGACCCATGACCTGCTGAAAGGATAAACCGATCCCTATCGGCCCAATCTGGAACAGTTGGGTCTATTTTTAAAAATTGCGTAAAAAGCACAGTTGCAACATCAGCCGCACCCATAGGCAATCCCGGATGACCCGACTTTGCCGCTTGCACAGCATCAATACTTAAAAAACGAATTGCATTTGCCAAATCATGATGATTGATTTTCTGAGCCATTCTGCTTAAAACCTTAAACTGTTGATATAAAAACTATTGCAATAAGAATAATCGATATTATTTTTGCATTTTCCTACAATTCCCTAATCCGCAGAGCATCAAGAGTCAATTATCTTCCTACATAAGTTTTGAAATTCAATATAAAACGTACAAAATCCTCCCCTTACCCTTAATCAGCCTGTGCATAAATAATGAACAGGACTTTATAAATAAAGATAAGACGCGTAAATTACATTTTAAAATAATTTTTAGAAGGCGTTTTATGTTGGCCGATGCCAAAGATCCAAATTCAGCAGCTTTAGATGTTCGTGCCGCTATGGCACGGGTCGATTCCGCTTTGCATAGACTTGCGCAAAAAGTAGAAGTAACAAGCTTTAAAAATATAACCAATGAAGAGCTGAATCAAATACAAAAAGAACATCGCAAGCAAGTTGAGCAATATCATTATGAGATAAGCCATCTTCAACAAGTGAATTCAGAATTAGAATTACAAAAAAATGAGTCCCTGAACTTACAAAAATCACTTGAAGAAAAAATTGAGCAACTTGATATGCTTAGGGCAGATTTAAATCAACGCAATACAGAATTAAACGAGCAAAATGCTGAGCTCAATATCCATAATAGTGATCATAATAAAAAGCTAACGAGCTTAGAGCATGAAAATGATGAGCTAAAACAAAGAAATCTTGATTTAAATGATCATAACGCTCAACTTAATCATCATAATGCAGAATTAAATAAGCGGGTAACAGAGCTTAATGAAGATGTTAATAGTCTTAAAGATAGAAATAACGAGTTAGAACAGGCGTTGCCTACTGCGATGGAAAAAGTGGAAATGGCAATTAAAGCTATTGAAGAAAGCTTGCATGATGTATAATATATGTAAGCCTTATAAATATAAGAATATTATAAAGAGGTGATCGATGGCGCAAGTAATGGTTACCATTGATGGTCGTTCATACCGTATGGCATGTGATGATGGTCAAGAACCTTATATCCAAGACTTAGCTTCAAACTTGGATAAACAAGTTATGGAGTTAAGAAAACAGTTTGGCGCCATTGGTGATATGCGCCTTTTATTAATGGCTTCTTTGATTCAATCTGATGATGTCAGGGCCTTAAGAGAAAGAGTTGATACGCTTGAGCAAGAAAATCATCAACTCAAAACAATCCGCTCTTCTTTGCTGGATCAAAGCTTTTCTGATCAACAACATAATGCCCACTATTTAGAAAGTTGCGCTGATCGCATCCATGCTTTGGTAAACCGCATAGAAAACCCACCTAAAGAGGCGGCGGAGTGAACCATCTCACCTTATCTTGAGACTTTATCTTGAAACTCTTGTGCCTTCATTTTTGACAAATGAAGCTGACATAACAGTAGTATTTCTTAAAGAATATAGAAAAAGAAATGCATCTCTTATTATTTTATGATAATGATGACATGCTGCGCTTCTCGTGAGGCTAAATTATCCCCGGGGCCTTACTCATCCTTAAGGGAGCTGTCCCTGCCTTGGCTCGTGGGCCTTGACACACGGTGCCCACCTACTTTCGTAGGTTCCCGGGATCAAGAGTAGCCAACGGTTGTCGCGGCAATTTATTTTTACCAGGCTCAAACCAATGATTTGATCATAATATAATCTGTGTACCCTATGACGACAGACCTGATGCAAGAAAAAGATCAACTTAGAATAATTTTAAAAACAAAGCGGGCTGAAATAACGCAACAGCATCATCGGGATTTTTCCCTTAGAGCCTGTGACAGGCTCGTTGATGTTATTTTAAGAGCTCATATAGAATCAATTGGATTTTTTTTACCTTTAAAAGATGAAATTGATACAAGAGTAGCGATTGAAAAACTTGCCAAACACGGCATTCAAATCAGTCTGCCTATTACAGGAAAAAAGGCCACCCCCTTATCTTTTCGACATTTCACCCTCGGGGATAGGTTAGAGCAAGGTTTATTCAATACCCAACAACCTCTGAAAAATGCCAAAGAGATAATACCCGACCTGCTTATTGTTCCCTTACTCGGTTTTGATGAAAAGGGATATCGATTAGGCTATGGCGGCGGTTATTATGATTGCACGATTGAAAAAATGAGCCAAAATAGAGCCATTAAAACAGTTGGTTTTGCTTTTGAGTGTCAAAAATGCTCTAGTATTCCTCGGCTATCTCATGATAAGCAACTCCAAATGATTGTAACAGAAGCGCAAGTCTATACTTGCTTGTGATGAGGGCTAGTGAATTGAATATTTTATTTTTAGGAGACCTTGTCGGGCGCGCAGGACGGCATGCAGTTCGAGACCAACTTCCTCGTCTTTTAGAAAAACATAGCTATGATTGCATCATTGCCAATTGTGAAAATTCTGCAGGTGGCTTTGGTATTACAGAAACTATTTGTGATGAGATGGACGAATATGGCATTAATGTCATTACTCTAGGCAATCATACATGGGATCAGCGCGAGATTTTCGGCTGGATTCATAGGAAGCCCCATGTTGTTCGACCTATCAACTATCCTCAAACAGCCCCAGGCGTTGGGCATACATTTTTTGAATGCGAAAAAGGCCGCATTCTTGTTATCAATGCAATGGGGCGCTTATTCATGGATGCGCTAGATGACCCCTTTCGCATTGTTGATGATCTACTGAAAAATATAGCCCTTCAGCGCGATTGTGATGCTATCATTGTGGATTTTCATGCCGAGGCAACCTCGGAGAAGCAAGCATTTGCCACCTATTTAGACGGCCGCGTCTCTCTTGTTGTTGGCACTCACACTCATGTCCCAACTGCAGATCATCGCATTATGCCCTATGGCACAGGCTATCAGTCAGACGCGGGCATGTGCGGAGATTATGACTCTATCTTAGGGATGGAAAAAGACGAGCCAGTGAACCGCTTTGTCAATAAAATCAATAGCAAACGTTTTGAAACTTCAAAAGGCGAAGGCACATTAGCTGGCCTCGCCATTCAAACAGATAGCCATACAGGTCTATGTCGCAAAATTAGCCCCGTTAGCCTAGGTGGCGCCCTTAGCGAAATTTGGCCAGACTGATTTTTGACCTTTATTCTTTATTTATCAGATAAGGCTTATTAAAATTAGGCGACTTAATCACCCAAGCTGATGAAGTGCATAAAGCCCAATAGCAGCAGCGTTTGACACATTGAGCACTTTAAAATCGCCCGGAAGCGGCAGTTTAACAAGTTGGTCACAATAATCCCGTGTTTTAGCACGAAGCCCCTTACCCTCAGCCCCCATAACCAATGCATAAGGACCGTAACAACCGGGCGAAGAAATATCGCGCTCTGCTTCACCGTCAAGCCCAAGACATGCAATACCTCTATCCTGCAAGTTTTTAATCGCTTCGCTTAAGTTGCGTACGCGTAAGTAAGGCACATGCTCCAACCCGCCAGAAGCTGATTTTGCTAAAACACCATCAGGAGCTGGACTATGGCGAAAAGTTGTAATCACTGCGGAAACTTGGAAGGCAGCAGCGCTTCGCAAAATAGCACCGACGTTGTGAGGATCCGTGACTTGATCAAGCAAAATGATTGGCCCATATATTTCAATGTCTTTCAAGCGCGGCTCTTCCAATGGCTCACAAATCAGCATAATGCCGTTATGAACCGTATCGGGATTAAGCTGACGGGATAGATCTTTTGTTGATACTTCTTCGATCACAAGCCCCATTGCTTCAATATCGGGGATATTCTCCCTCACCTTATTTAAAGCATTTAATGTCCCTAAAAGTTTGCGATGTTTTCGTTTGGGATTTTCTAGTGCTGCAATAACGGCATGAAACCCGAAAAGACGGACAAATTCATCTTCACGATTACGTTTTAAATAGCTTGGTTTCGGATGTCTTTCACTCACAAAGCGCCTCGAAGATAAATATAAAATAAAAAACATTGATAGCTGAACTTGTAAGGCACGTCTATCATTTTACGTCTATTATCACTTTCATTTATACACTAATGAAATAATTCATCTCTTTTGGGTCAAACAAGAAATAAGCTTTGTGCCTAATCCTTGCCCAAAAGGATGAGTTTAGCTATATAAGGATTTTAATTTGCAAATTAATGATGATAAAAATGCCAATTGATCACATTCTTCAAGCGTTAAAACAGGTGACAAGCGACACAACGCCTTATTCAATGCATCCGACTTTTTATACTAATGATGATTTTTTAGAAGAAGAAATAGAGCAACTCTTCATTCCGGGCTGGATCTGCGTGGGACGCGCCGACAGAATTGCGAATATTCATGACTATTTTGTCATTGAAATATTAGGAGAATCCCTGATCATTACCCGCAATGCAGATAATAGCATATCTGCCCTTTCTAATGTTTGCCGCCATAGGGGCAGCATCATTGCCTCTGGAGAAGGTAGTGCAAAGAAATTTACATGCCCCTATCACCATTGGAGCTATGCGCAAGATGGATCGCTCATTCGCGCGCCCTTGATTGACGAGCAAGAGGGCTTTGATAAAAAAACATGCAAGTTACCAAGTTTTAAAACTGAAATTTGGATGGGCTGGATTTTTGTTAATCTGAGTAATGACGCTCCACCTCTTTTATCCGCTATCAAACCAATCGATGAATTTGCAAAAAACTATCATAATGAGGAAATGGTTAGCATTCAAACCACGGATGAAATTTGGGCAACGAATTGGAAATGCCTAGGCGAGAATTTTCTTGAGGGCTACCATCTGACCCCAGTCCATTTAACAACGCTCCACCCCATGTGCCCTACGCGGCTTTGCGAAAAAATAGACGGCAATGATGCTTTTACAGGCTATAAAGCCCATTATGTTGAAGATTATGAAGGGCGCATTGAAACCCACCCAGACATGAGCGAAGAGCAAAAACGCCTAAGCCAAATGCTCTGGATTTATCCCGGTTTTGTTGTTGCCATGTCACCAAATTCCAGCGTTTGGATTTCACTCTTACCTGAGGATGCCGACCATGTTAGGCTCCACTGGGGCGTAATTGGTCGCCCTGAAATTATAGGCACTGATGAAGCTGACGCAAGGTGGAATTTTGCAAATGAATTTAATGCAGAAGATCGTGCCCGTTTAGAAGATGTACAAAAGGGGCTTAAATCCCGTTTTGCTAAGTCAGGCCCCTTAGCACCAAAAGATTATGAAGGCACAGTGATGGATTTTTACACCTATGTTTGCAACAAAATGACCTAGGCTCAGAGCCATGCTGAAAGGTCTTTTTGCTGGCTTAAGCTTATATTTAAGGGAACATTGGAAGTTGACGCAATCCTAATGTTTCTTCAAAGCCGAAGGCAATATTGAAATTTTGCAAAGCCTGTCCCGATGATCCTTTAACCAGATTGTCAATTGCACCAATGATGATAGCTCTACCGGGGATGCGGTCTTCAAAGATGCTAATAAGACAAAGGTTAGATCCCCTCACCTCTTGCGTGCGCGGGGCGACCCCTTGCGGCAAAATTTGAATAAAATCATCATTTTGATATTGTTTTTCAAGGCTTGCTCTAATGTCAGCAACGGACTTGCCTTCAGCAAGTTTCACATGACATGTTACAAGTTCCCCTCTGCTCATAGGCACAAGATGCGGTGTAAAATTGACAATCACATTACCGCTCGATTTTGCACTTAATTCTTGCTCTATTTCAGGCGCATGGCGATGACTGCCCACCGCATAGGGCCCTGCACCCTCACCTGCTTCACAAAATAGCGTATTTTCTTTTAATCCACGACCTGCGCCCGAAACACCACTTTTTGCATCAATGATTATATCTTCTTTTTGGATAGCACCCTCTTGCAGCGGCGGAATAAGCGAAAGCAGCGTTGCTGTGGGGTAACAGCCAGGACAGGCAATTAAAGAAGCATTTTTAATTTGATCACGATAAATCTCGCTTAAGCCATAAACTGCATCTGGTTGGAATTCAGGCGCTAAGTGGTCATGCCCATACCACTGAGCATAGGTTTCTAAATCCCTAAGTCTAAAATCAGCCGATAAATCAATAATTTTCACATGCGGGGCAACTTCGCGGATATTTTTCGTAATTTCCTGCGTTGTACCATGGGGCAAACCACAAAAAACTGCATCAATGCCATGCCAACGACTATCAATGAGACGATCAATCTTAGTTAAATCTGGCAGATTAAGGCTGCGTAAATGTGGGAAGACTTGCGCCATCGGCTTACCCGCATGGGCATTAGCCGTTAAAGCAACAAACTCTATATTCGGATGCTCAGCCCCCAAACGAACAACGTCAGCACCTGTATATCCTGATGCCCCTAATACAGCTGTTTTAATTTTTTTTTGACTTTGCGCTGTCATAAAAACCCCGAAAATAATATCCTAATTAAGTTTTATATGCGCCCTATCCAATTTATTTGCAACATTTTCTTTTTCAAATTTTTTGAAATTTTACTTCAGAAAATTATAACCCCCTAGGCTAAGGACGTGATTATTTTTCATAAATCAAAATACATATCTTTATAAAGAAAGTTGATCTTGAATATAAGCTTCAAGCTTTTCTTGTCCGTCTTTAACACGTAAGCCTAGCTTTGTGCGCCTGTATAAAATATCTTCAGCGCTTTTTGCCCATTCATTTTTAATGAGATAATCAACTTCCACCTGAAATAAGTCAGCGCCAAAATGCTGGCCTAAATCAGCAACTTCCTGCACATCTTTTAATATGATGAATGTATTAAGCCCATATTGGCGAATAAGGCGATTAACATGATTTCGCTTTAAAAATGGTCGTTGCGTCAAGCAAATATTGACCTTTAACTCAACTTCAGTGAAGTTAAATTCCCCACCCGGTAAAGCAATATCTTTTGTCCAAGCTTTTCGTTTTTTATCCCATATTTGTTGTAAATCATCCATTACGGTTTCAGCAAGCTTGCGATAGGTTGTGATTTTACCGCCAAATATTGTTAATAAAGGCGCTTCATTATCACCCATATTCTTAATTACATAATCTCTTGTTGCTTCTTGTGCTTTTGAAGCGCCATCGTCATATAGTGGCCGCACCCCAGAAAAAGTCCAAACAATATCATCCTCAGAAATTTTCTTCTCAAAATAAGCATTTGCCATTTCTAGCAAATAATCTGTTTCTTCTTTAGAAATTTCAGGTTTTATGAGCGGATCTTTATGATCAACATCTGTCGTTCCAATTAAAGTGAGTTTTTCTTCATAGGGAATGGCAAAAATAATGCGACCATCGGTATTCTGTAAAATATAGCTTTTTTTATGATCAAATTGCTGTTTCACCACAATATGGCTACCGCGTACTAAACGGATATTTTTGGGCTCTGCAACGTCAAAGACTTGCTCCATCACATGATCTACCCAAGGTCCTGCAGCATTAACAACAGATGCTGCGGTTATGATTTCGACCTGTCCCGTAGCAAGATTTTTAACACTAATCTTCCAACCCTTTTCATGGCGCACTGCTTTTTCCACCTTGTGACGGGTTAAAATATCTGCTCCTTTTGCCGCGGCATCACGCGCATTTAAAACCACAAGGCGACTATCATCAACCCAGCAATCAGAATATTCAAAACCTGTTTCAAAATGGGACTTTAAGGGCTTGCCATAAACACCTTGTGTCAGATCTAATCGGGAAGTTGGCGGCAAATTTTTACGCCCACCGATATAATCATATAAAAATAAGCCTAAACGTAAAAGCCACTTTGGCCTCAGCCCCTTATGATAAGGAAGAATAAAACGCATCGGGCGTATGATATGTGGTGCGATTTGCAAAAGATTTTCACGTTCGATGAGCGCTTCTCTCACCAGGCGAAATTCATAATATTCAAGATAGCGCAACCCGCCATGGATAAGCTTACTAGACCAAGAAGAGGTGCCGCTTGCTAAATCATCCATTTCCGCTAGACAGACATCATAGCCTCGTCCTGCAGCATCACGCGCAATGCCGCAGCCATTAATGCCACCGCCAATAATAAAAATATCAAAATGCTTTTTTGCCATTAAGACCTACTGAGACCTATTCAAAGCGAGATTATATAAAGATAGATTTTATATATAATTATCTGAAAATCATCCATATTGCCATAGTAATCATAACAATATTCTCAGTTAATGACACAAATCCTAAAGGCACAATCGATTCCCCGCCAACACAAGCACAGGACAACTGTTTCTTTTCTAAATAAACAGCCTTATAAACAGAATAGGCTCCTACTATGCCAATGAATAGAGCAATGGGAATGGATATAAAATGCAAAATACCAGCAACCATCAAAACCCCTGCTGTCAATTCTGCAAAAGGATAGATTTTGCCATAAAAAGGCCATTTCATTGCCAATAAATCATATGTAACAAATTCAGCTTCAAAACTTGATAGATCACGTAGCTTTTGCAGAGCAAGAATACACATGGAAAAAGCAATAAACCATTGTATAGCCATGCGCGTGAATGGTGTTTGATAGGCTGCATAGCTACAACTAAGTGCCATTAAAGCGCATATAAAAAAGAGATAGATAACTGGCGTATAGCTAGCAGACGCTTTTTTCTCTTGATCTTCAACAGTGAATAAGTTTTTCAAATCATCAAAACCGCCAATATGCTTATCATCAAGCCAAATTTGCGGTGTTGTGGCAACACCATGCTTTTTTTTAAAAGCTTCAACCTCTGCTCTTGTCGTCAAGAGATGATCTTCAAAATCGATATTTTGATCATGAAGAAGCGCTTTAGCTTTTTGGCCTGAGGGGCACAAGCCCCCATCAATAGCCATTCTATATAAGTGATTTGCCATATATGATCTTTATACTTATTTTTTCAAATTATCCTTTAAAGCTTGTAAAACTGCAAAAGGAGAATCTGGGTCCGCTACTTTCTGCTTACTCTGGTGAGAATAATTGCCACCTTGCTTATGCTTTTGATTGCGATGTTTATTATTCTTACCTTTTTTATGCCTTGGCTCACCGCCATCTTCATCACGGCGAGATTTTGCATATTTTTGGTCAAAGGCTTTTTTACCGCCCGTCGTATTTTGACTATTATTGTCTGCATCATTACGCTTTGAATGGCGCTGCTGATTGTGCGCTCTTTTGATATTAGGTCGCCAAATCTCTAACACAATCTCTTCTGCAACCGCTTCATTATCTTTAGCTTCTTCGCTTACAGCTTCTGCAGCCGGTTTTTCTTCACTCACAGCTGTAGGCGCTTCAGAAGCAGTTGTTTTATCAGTTTCTGAATTATCGGTGCCTGCCTCAGTATTTTCTACTTTTAATGCATTCTTCTCTTGCCATTGAGACCAGTCTTCAGCTGTCATCTTTTTGCTATCAACACGATAGCCTAGGTCTTTTAAAACCTCTTTCATGTCATCATTATTACAACCAAGTAATGAGATCATATCTTGCGTAATGAAAAAGCCGAGCTGTTCATAAGCACCCTCAGGGCGCCCACCTTCATCACCAACATTCCAAGCAACAAGAGGGCGAATAAGCTCTCCTAGACGTTCTAAAATATCGACACGAACAGCGCGTCCCTTTACAATCCGGTAGCCAACCAAAGGAAGTAAAGCAATCAACTTTTCCCCTTGAGGCATAAATGAGGTGCGTCCTAACCGCATTGCTGTTATTGCATCAGGTAAGGCAGGCAACAAGGACATATCATTTTTAATGATCCACAACAGCGCTAATAGGCGGCGTGGTGCTGGCTTCATCATGCGCGGCGTGAACAAAGAGTAAGCGCCAAAGCGAATACCGAGCTTGCGTAATTTTGCGCGCTCATCTTGGCTAAGCTGCTTCACATCTTCCGCACAATCTTGTCGATTTAAAATACCTATATTTTCATACAGGCGAAAAGCAATGCCACGACCAATGCCAGTGACATCCTCCGCATCACGAATTTTGATCAAATCAGATATATGCGCTTCAAAATAGTTTTGAAGCCAAGCCTGAACACGCTCTCTAACCATATCAAGATATTTGCCAGTAAGCTGCTCATCGGCAATAATTTTAATCTCAGGACTTAATAAATCAGCGCCTGCGCTTAATCTAGCAACAGCAACATCACGCCATAAGATTTGCAAATCATCGGTAAGACGCAATACATCATCGCCACCTTTTGAAAAACGCTCAGCTCTTTGCTCTATCTCACGTGCTAAAACTTGCTGCGCTGCATTGCGTAATGTTTTCGCCTCAGAACCAGCGGCACTTGGGTCTGGAATAAACTGAAAACCCTTAACATGCCCCACATGCTGGCCTTCAACAGCGATTTCGCCTTGCTCATCAATATTTGCATCAATATTGCTTGTCGTCTTTAATTTATTCATCAATACACTAGTTCTTTTATCTACAAATCTTTCCTGCAATTTAGCATGCAACGCATCTGACAGCCTATCTTCAACTTCGCTTGTTGTACCACGCCATTGTTGTGGATCAGCCAACCAACCATCGCGATACGCAATATATTTCCAAGTTCTAATATAAGCAACACGCTGGGAAAGGGTATCAATATCACCATCCGCAAAATCACAATATTTAACTTGCTCTGCGAACCAGTCTTCTTGTACAACACCATGCTTACTGAGAGAGCTAAATAAATGGGCAATAAGTTCAGTATGACTAGCAGGTGATATTTTTCTATAATCAGGGAGCTGACAAATATCCCATAGACGCATCACATCTTGAGAAGATCCCAAATAATTTGTAATATTTTCATCATCAGACAAGCTTTCAAGAGCAACGAAATCAGCCCCTCCCGGCGTCCGTGTCAACAAAATATTATCCGAAGGCAATGTTAAAGAATGCTTTAAGGCGCTAAGCGTTGAAAAATCTAAATTGATGTTGCGCCATTGGGCTACTTTAATCGGTTCAAAGCTATGGCTCTCAATGCGTTCAACAACGGCTGGATCTAAACTATCAGCATTGCCAGTCACACCAAAGCTGCCGTCTTTTTTATACCGCCCTGCCCTACCTGCGATTTGTGCAAGCTCTGCTGGGTTTAGATCACGGAATTGAAAGCCATCAAATTTACTTGTTGAAGAAAAAGCAACATGATCAAGATCAAGGTTTAACCCCATGCCGATTGCATCTGTCGCAATCATGAAATCGACGTCACCATTTTGGAACATTTCAACCTGAGCATTGCGTGTGCGTGGGCTCAAAGCCCCAAGCACGACAGCGGTCCCGCCCTTTTGTCTTTTGACCAATTCGGCAATTTCATAAACATTATTGGCTGAAAATGAAACAATAGCAGAGCGAGAAGGTAGCCTCGTTATTTTTTTTTGCCCCGTATAGGAAAGAACTGACAAGCGTGGGCGTGTGATTATATTAATGCCCGGCAAAAGTTGCTCAAGCAGTGGACGCATCGTTTCAGCACCAAGCAGCAATGTTTCAAACTGCCCTCTTTGATGCAACAAGCGCTGCGTGAAGATGTGACCGCGCTCAAAGTCATTCACGAGCTGGATTTCATCAATCGCAACAAAATCAACATCAATGTCTTGCGGCATTGCTTCAACGGTACAAACCCAATATTGTGTTTTTTCAGGCTTTATTTTTTCTTCACCTGTAATCAGTGCAACTTTGTCAGCGCCAACCTTTGCTACGACTTTGTCATAGATTTCTCGCGCTAAAAGCCTAAGCGGCAGACCTATGATAGCTGTTTTATTCGCTAACATACGCTCTACAGCGAGGTGAGTTTTACCAGTATTTGTTGATCCGAGAACGGCGGTTACGCCGTTCACTCTAGCTTGTGTTGTCATTTAAAATAACCAATATGTTTATGCCAATACTTTCACAAAAAAGGATCAGCTATGTGCTTGTAAAGTTATAACTATGTATAAATGCATCTTAATGCCATGTTTTATAAAAAAGGCAACTTTTCATTTTGAAAAATGCATTGATTTTGCCTAAAAAATACGTTTTTTTCTTTATTTAAGGCTGGTTGATGACAAAGATATGTCAAAATATAAAAACAATGACGTTGACATCATTATAAAATTGGTTTTATTTGCTAACATCATATAGTCGTAGAATGCTATATAAAAGCTGAAATTCAGAAAAAGCGACCTAAATTGAAACAATTTATTCAACTCTCCTGAATTGAATTAAGATTTAGAACAAAAGAGAACAAATCAGCGCCGAATCAGGATTTAATATTATCCACATCACTTGAAAACTGTCACAAAACAGCTGGCTGTCTCTTAGATTAACAAATAGTACATTTAGTGAACAAAAGGCAGTCGAATCGACAATTGTTTATTTTTCTCAATAAAATTAATAAGATAATTTACAAGATATTCGCTGCGTATAATCAAAAACTTGTTTTCAAGATGACATAATTAACAAATTGTATCAAATTAATACAAGTTTTATTTTGTAATGACAAATAGACAATCATGACTGCTAAGAAATTTTCTCATCAAATAATGAGCTGATCTATTCAATTTATTAAACAAAATACTATCAATAAGTTAATAGCGAAAATATCATAAATTTATACGCTAATCTAAAGGGTGGAGAAAATAAGCTTCTTCAACGTCGTAAAGCCTGAACAGACCCTACACCACCTATTTTCATTTGATCATCTATGAAAAGCTTTCAATTTTAATATCACAAAATCAAAGGGCGCATAAATTATGCGCCCTTTAAGTTATTATATAATATCAGGATGAATATGATAGGAATTACCCATCAATCTCTTTGATGAAATCTGCATCAGATAAAGCGACATCTAACCGATCAAAGCGCGCTCTATATTCTGTTAAAAATTCGTCAAGCGTATCAATACCAGTTAGTCTCTCCGTAAGCGCTTGGGCTTCTAGCGTATCCATACCATTACTTGCAGTAATGAGATTGAATGAAGCTGCATCAGGCCCTTGAGACATTTTTTGTAAATATCGATCACGCAAACGATCAAGGCCAATCAAATCCCCTGCAAGGGCATAAGAGATAGAGGCACGTAAAATATTTAATCTTTCAGTGCTTGTAAGCTGACGAGGTTGTAAATCTGCATTACCAACAAGGAATTCATATTGCTCCCCTGCTCGCTGCCAACTTTGATCACGCCAGTAAATTTCCGCTCTAAGCTTACGCGCTGCATTCTCGTCACGTCTATTTAATATTTCAAGTGCAAGCTCTGTACGGCCTGTTTCAGCTAAAGCACGCGCTTGAATAAATACACGTTGCATAACAACTAGGTTTGGCAGATTTGCAAGCTCAGTTTGATCAAGCGTTCTTAATGCCTGGGCTGGCTTGCCATCCATTAAATATACCATAGCAAGTTTTGCAGCGACATGAGAGCGTGCCACACCGCGCAAACGATGAGAGACTTGGTGTTGTAAAAGCTCCGCTGCTTGGTCTAAAAGATCTAAATCAATTAGCTTGTCTGCTAAAACTCTAACAATATCATCACCAGAACGTCCTGTTGGCGTTAATTCACGGAAATCATAATAAAGAGCCAAAGCCTCAACAGGATCTACATCCTCAGCTCTATTTTTAACAAAAAAGTCAATGAATGCTTGCTGCATGTCAAGCTGAACACGACGCAATTCAGGGTCATCATAATTGCCTAATAGAGCTGATTTCGTAACCTCAAAAGCACCACGATATTCTTTTTCCTTAATCATAAGGCTAGAAAGCATGTCAACGACGTTTAATTCATGCTTATCACCACGCCAATTCATTTGATTGCTTAAAAGGCGTTTAATCGCCTGCTTTGGCTGAATGCCGCCCGCTTCAAGGCCAAGCTCCACAGCTCTCAAATCTGCTCTTGACCAGATCAAGCTATTATCCTCTGCTTGATCCAATACTTTTGCATAATTTTCTAAAGCACTGGAAATGTCTCCCAAACCTAGCGCTAGCTCTCCTTGATAATAGTTATATTCAGCAAGCTGGTCTGCGGATAATTCTGCTAGATTAATCTCATTTAACATACGCGCTGCAGCGTCATAATCACCTGATTGCAACATAATATCAGCATAGGTTAAGCGCATCTTTGTCTGCATATCAAGCGGATAATCAGAAATCGTATTGCCACCTTTGATAAGATTAAGGCGTGCATCCCCAATATTATTGAGCTTTGCGTACATAAAACCACGCCATAGAGCAATATCTGCATCTTGATCATATTGTGGTAAAAGCAAATCTTCTCTCGAACGTTTTATGTAATTTGCTTCAACGGCAGCCATGCCACGCATTGCTCTGAATATGCTAAAGTCAGAAAGACTAGGATTTTCCGAAAAAGCAACATCCAAAACACCTAATGCTTCATGGGCAAGGCCATGGCTTAGATAATATTGAGCAAGCTGCATGCGCGCATTTGATTTATCCACTTCACTAGCAGCAAAAATAGCTCCCTGATATTCCCGCTCTCTGGGGTAAAAATAAGCTTTATCCTCATTTTCCCAAAGACGTAAATTCACAAAACCAGGGCGCATCGGATCTGCGAGCAAATAATTTGCCAAGCTACTATCTGTTGCTTCAAGCGGGGCAAGTTTTAGCCCACCTGGTCGAGAAATAATAATTTGACCTTGGTTATTTTTCTCAACAATCAGATCATCCGCTTTAGCAATGATGCCTAGACCATTACCTGTTGGCATTGCCTCAAGCTCCACAAAGCTCTCTGTGCGCAATGTGCCAGAGCGCGGGGTTAGTGCTGTTACAGCTGCAATAACATCCCCATGCGTTTCATCATTGAGCCAATGAACATTACCCGCTTGTGGATAATCAACACGTAAGAAAGAAAAATCTGAACGAATTTCTCGATTTAAGAAGAGGGGCTGAGGGGGCGTATAGTCAAGCTCAGATAAGCTTACGCGCCATACATTCCCATCAAGTTCAGCAGTTACAAGATAAGGGTTATTTAATCTTGCTTGGATGACTTGGCGGTTTTCAGATTGCTGCACAGCGACACCGAAAAGATCAGAACCTACATATTCAGTAATAGCACCTGTGTCTATAGAACGGTCTGTGTCCATAACAATCCAAAGAATATCACCTCTTTTAAAGGCAGCGATAGGTGTTGGGTCTGAGAAGGGTAGATAGAGATCTAAGCCATTTGCATTTTTATCACCAACAATTTTCACAGGGCCTTGGCGTGAGACTTCTAATCCTTTAAATTTTCGATGCGCTGGAATAACTTCCTTTTCACTATCATATAAATTTTGCGCCTGATTATTAGATACAGGAGAAAGCGCCGCTAGATTTTGCTGATTATTATTTTGACTATCTAATTCAGTCCGTCTTTTTGGCAGTCTTAAACCTTCATAGCCTGATATATTAAATCTTGCACTATTGTCACCAACGGCTTGTTGTGAAGATAGCTCAGATTGTGGCTTCAACAATGCATTATCATCAGACTGAGCGAAAGCTAATTCTGTGCTTGGTTGCTCTAATTCTACAGCATTTGCAATTTCATTTTCTAACTTAGGCGGCAACTGATTTTGACTAAAAAGCTGTGTTGACTCATTATTGTCTGTAATATCTTCAGCTTGTGATGAAGGAGATAAATCTAATACATAAGATAAACCATCTTGGAATGATCTCACTTTAACACCAGGATCGGTTTTTAAAGAGACAATCAACTTTTGACTTTCAATACGGCTTGTAGCTTCTTGAATATAACGTGGTTTATTAACGTTAAGTTCAGCGACACTTAAAGGCAGATCACGGTCAAATACGATTTGAATATTTTGCCCTACCTGGTCAATTTGCGTTGGAACTGGCTTTGTCCAGTCAAATTGAACGCGCGTAAATTTAGGCTGCACAGCATAACGCATTGAAACCCTGAGGTCTCGGCCTTCAAGACGCATTAATTCTTTATTTTCTCTTGCTAACCTTTCAGCTTCCATTGCGCGCCGCGCCAGCTCCTGAATAACATCCTCAGGCAACGAAGGAGGGGCGGCATTCCAATCATTTGGTAAAAAATCTAAAAATAGAAATTCTGCCGCAGCTCTTGAATTCACTCTTGCTTCTTGAGCAAGTGCAATTCTAAGCGCTTTACCATCAGGATCCATGCGTGCAGCAGAAATATAACCGCCAACAAATCTTGTGATTTTACCAACATCTAAGCGCACAGGATCTTTAAAGTTGATAATTAATACACCAGGGCGAGACTTTATGTCATAAATGGGAGCGTTGGGGAAATTTAAACGCAAGCGTCCATACCCCCCTGATTGGCTACCTTGCACATCAACAGCTGTGTACCCCACCTGTGCATTTGCACGGTATGGCATCACCACCAAAGTTAAAGCAAAAATAAATAGTAATGAAATACGAGCAAATGAGCCAGTTAGCTTTTGTGTAGCTTTTATTAAATATGCAAGTATCATATTTGACCTCTTTTTGGTGGTGTTTGATCCACTTTATTATCTTTTATGCGGTATAATCGGCCAATATTACTGGCCGATTTTAGGTAACGCTCTGGGCGTATTGCTGATAGATTGTGTCGTCAATTGTGCGTTCTGACTATTATTCATAGAGACACTATCCATACCCTTCGCTAATGCTATTGTAAGTCTTTGCGCAGATAATGGCTCCATAAACCCTAATATTTCAGCCATAATTCTTGGCTTTATGCGCTTTGCAACATCTAACAATACGGACATTTCTAAAGTATTAAAAATGCGCGCGGCGTTTTTAGGCTTCATGCTTTCATACATTTTTACAACGCCTGCAAATTGGTCGTCTTTTTCCTTTTCCTTTTGGATAAGCTTTTGATCCAATTCAGATTTTGCGCTTTTAAGCTCATCTATCCGCGTTGTTAGTCTTTTTTCTGCAGCCTCAAGAAGCTTTTGCTGAACACCAATGGCGCCTTCTTTTGCTTGCAGCTTTGTATGCCTTTCCTGCAATCGCTCTAATAAGGCAGCCCGAGCTGGAGAATTAGAGGCAAAGCTCTCTATTTCTTCAGGCGTTAAAACTTCTTGCCTTTGATAAATAGGGTTGTTCGGATCTGGCACATATTTTGAACCTGCAAAAAAACTTTTCTTTTCAGGCTCTTTACCCGCTGCAATTGTCTCGTTTATTTTATCAGCATGATCTGTATCAGTAACCACCTGCCCTGTCACAATCGTATCAATTGCAGGAGGGTTAGAGTGTGAGACAACAATATTGCCTTCTGTTGTTAATATTTCAGCACTATCACTATCGATCTGCTTGCTAATAACAGGAGGCATAGGCTGCGGGTTCATGTCTGCTCTCACATTTTGTGTCCCAGGGGCGATACCAAGCGCTATGCCAGAAAATTTGATAGCAAGCATAGCACCTGAAGCAACCATTACGAGGGGAAGAACCCTTATTTGTCTCATGCCGCTCTCCCATTACTGCGTTTTATGCGTGAAATTGATGCTTCTAAACGCTCTATTGCTTCTTCACCACCCTTACTCACTGCCTTACGGCCAAACTGGCTTTTATTTTGGTTTGCAACCGCACCTTCTGGCTTTACAGGCTTCGGCTCATCAATGCCCGGAAATTCTACAGTTGCAGCTTTAGCCTGAGGAGCAGCAACCTTCCTCTTAGGAGCAGCTTCTTGTTTAGGCTGTGACTTAACAGCTTTTTCTTCTTTTGGTCTATTGAGCAATTTATCGCTAGAAAGACCTTGCGATTTAGCCGTCTTAACAACATTCTGAAGCTTATTCATTAATAATTTAGCCTCAGAAATTTGGCGCTTAAGCTCTATTGTCGCATCTTCAGCAAATAAAGATGTATCTTCAGCATTTTTTTCGGCTTGATTTGCGTGCTGCTTAAGATGCCCAACCGCAACTTCAACCTTTTTAGAAGCTGTGAATAGCTGAGCGATAGACTCTCTTAACTGCGATTCATGCGCTCTAAGCTGACGCAAGCGCGTATTTAGAATATAACAATAGGTAATTGTGGTTGCTAGCAGGCCCATTACAATTACATCAAATAGGTATGAGATAAACACTGGAAACTTCCCTTTCTGGACTATGCCTTCAACTTTTCTGTATGTTGGCTAAATTTTTTGTGGTTATTTTTGGTTTTTGGTCTAAAGCAATAGCAATATTATTATTTTGCTGCCCAACACCGCCTTTAGCGACATGCGTACTGCCGCATCGAATTTCTACTAAATCTTCCTTTTGAACTTGCAGCTCTAAAGTATCGCCGACTTTCAAATTCAACATCTGACCAAGCGACAACCATTCCTCAGCTAGAATAGCCTCTACTTCAATATTTGACTCCTGAATTTCAGCAGTTAAATGGTCTTGCCAAATTGTATCTTTACCGACGCTTTCACCCATAAAGAGTTGTGAAAGCTGCTCTCTGATTGGCTCAATCATCGCGTGCGGAATTAAAATTTCCATATAGCCGCCACGATTTTCCATATCCAATCTAAAACGCGCTAAAACACCACTATCTGTAGGACGACCTATTGTTGCAAATCTAGGGTCATTTTCCATTCTTATATGCGAGAACGATACTTCTGAAACTGGTTTAAATGCTTGCTCAGCATCCATCAATATCAAGCGGCACATACGCTCAACAAGGTTCATTTCAATCGTTGTATAAGGACGCAAGTCACGTGCAACAGGCGGCTTCATTCGTCTACCACCGAGCAATATGTCAACCATAGAATACATAAGATCAGCTTCTATGGACATGATACCCATATGATCCCATTCTTCAGCACGGAATACGGAGATAACAGCGGGCAAGCAAATCTGAGATAAATAATCACCCAAACGCACAGGCTCGATGCTCTCCAAAGAAACCTCAATAGATTCAGATGTTAAATTTCTTAAGCTTGTTGTCATTAAGCGAACAAGACGATCATAAATAATCTCCAGGAGCGGCAAACGCTCTTGGGAGACCATATCCGTGTTAGCAAGAACGCCAACACCTGTCCGCGCCCCTACAGCTTGCGGATCAAACTTATACCCAATGACACTATCAATGCCTTCTTGCGTTAAAACCTCTAGATTTAATAAGGAATTAAAATCCGACTTATCCTCTTCAGGCTCATCTTCGATCATCGCAGCCCACTCAGCAGCAAAATCATCATCGGTTTTCAAGTCTTGATCTGTATCCATTGACATATAACAGCTCCTTCCCAGCTTTAGTGATATTAACTTGAGCGAACATCACTACTGGATAATAATTTCTTGAAAGCGAACAGTATTAATTGCATGTGGATGCAAAACTAAATTCGCCCGCTTCGTAAGCTCCTCACGCAACAATTGCGTTCCAGCCGACCCCTTAATATCCGTCACACGCAAATTTCTTAAAAGAGATGTAAAGCTATCGATTATCCGCGCTTGACGTGTGAAAATAATCTCTTCCATATTCTGATCAGAATATTCCAAAACAGCACCGACTTTCACAAACTCATCTTGACCATTACCTGAAAGCAGGTTGACAGTAATTGTTGGCACTGGAGAATAAAAAGCCACATCCTCAACCGCCTGAGCCACAGCCGCTTCATCTTGCTTAGCAAAACTAGTCAGCTGCGAAACATTGCCGCCCATTACAGTATAAGCACCAAAACCGACACCACTGGCAATCACAAGTGCTAGAAGCAACTTACCAAAGTTAGATTTTTTCTTTTTAACAGCTTTTGTTTGCATGACAGGCATTTCCGCTTGTGCATTATTTTGAACTTGCTCAAAATCTTGCTGATTGGCCATTCTGGTTCCCCTTTAGACAGCAACTGTGATTCGCAATTGGAATCATTCATATTTTTCATATGTATATATTTGCGCTATTATGGTTAACGGAGAGTTTACATTTTGCTATACGGCAAAAATTACCGGGCATTTTTTTCCTAATCCCCCTGTTTGAATTTTATTTCTACTCCTTCAAAAAACAATAAATTACTGATTTAAAAACATTTTTTTAAAAAAATCAGGTTGGCACAGCCTGTGCAAGAAAAAGTGGGATAAGTTTTTGTTAACGTTAATAATTAGTAAAAATTAGGGTTTCATAAGCGCTCAGCGCAAGAAGTAAGAGCAATAGGAGTAATATTATGGAAAACGCGCTACTTGTTGGATTGTCAAAACAAGTGTCTTTACAACGTAAGATGGATACGATTGCAAACAATCTAGCCAACATAAATACCAATGGTTTTAAAGAAGATAGATTACTTCTTGAAGAATATCAGATGCCTATAGCGCGCCATAATAACTTTAAGCATTCTGATAAAAAGCTTTCTTTTGTACAAGATCATCAATCTTTTGTTATGCTTGATGAGGGGCCGTTGGTTCAAACTGATAGCGATACTGATATTGGTATTTCTGGTGAAGGCTATTTTGTTGTCGAGACGCCTCAAGGGGAAAGATATACCCGTAATGGCGGTTTTCAAATCAATAATGAAGGTACGCTTGTAACCTCAGAAGGTCATCCTGTTCTTGGACAAGGCGGCGCCATTCAAATCAATGAAAATACATCTTTTTTCAATGTAACAAGAGATGGTTCTATTGAAACTAATCAAGGCATTCAAGATCAGTTAAGAATTGTTCGTTTTGAAACGCCTGAAAAATTAGAAAAAAGACCGGGCACTCTTTTTGAAACAGATGAAGAAGCTTTAGACGCAGTTAATTTCAGCATTCATCAGGGCATGATTGAGAAAAGTAATGTTCAGCCAATCACTGAGATGGTTCAAATGGTAGAAGTAACGCGTGCCTATACACGCTTATCTGACATGTTGAAGCAAGGAGCAGATCTTAAGAAAGATGCCCTTGGACAATTAGCAAATGCGCAATTGAAGTAAGGTTTTCCATAGGCTTACTGTAAAGCCTATTGAGTTTAAGAGTAGCGTTTTAAAAGCGCCAGTACCGAGTAAGTAACGCCAGCGTAACCATGTATTTTAGTAGCACATGGGGCAAGTATTGAAATAGTATTTAAGAGGTAATTAGTATGCGTGCACTACATACAGCTGCATTAGGCATGATGGCACAAGAATTAAATGTGGAAGTTATTTCCAACAATATTGCCAACATGCGCACAAATGGTTTTAAAAAACAACGCGCCGATTTTCAGGATTTAATTTATCAAGATGAGCGTCGCGTTGGTTCTTCTACGTCAGATGCTGGTACAATTGTTCCTGCAGGCGTTCAAGTTGGTGGCGGCGTAAAAGCAGCCGGTACGCCAAGAATTATGAGCCAAGGTAATGTTGTCATGACGGAAAAGGAACTTGATGTTTCTATTCGTGGTGAAGGCTATTTCCAGATTCAACGCCCAGACGGCACAATTGGTTATACTCGCGATGGTGCATTTGAACTGAATGCAGATGGCGTTTTAGTAACACAAAACGGCATGTTTGTTGACGGCAATATTACAGTACCGCAGGATGCGACATCAATTTCGATTTCTGCAAGTGGCGCTGTTGAGGTAACAGTACCCGGGCAAAATAACTCACAGCAAATTGGTCAACTCCAACTCGCACGCTTTGTGAATAAATCTGGTCTTCAAGCGGTTGGAGATAACTTATTCCTTGAGACAAATGCCTCCGGTGCACCTCAAGTGAATGATCCAAACTCTGAAGGTTATGGTAATTTATTACAAGGCTTTATTGAAAGTGCGAATGTATCGCCAGTAACAGAGCTAAGTGACTTAATTGCAGCACAGCGTGCTTATGAAATGAATGCGCGCGTTGTATCATCCTCTGATGAGATGCTCTCTTCTACTGCAGGCATGATGCGATAATATTAATATACGCTTTTCAGGGGCTTAATAAAAATTGGCCCCTGAGAGTGAATAGCCAAATTCTAAAAATGAAACTGATCCTTATATTGGAGATAGAAGATGTTCTCGAATTTTACCCTTAAGATCGCTACATTCATAAGCCTATTTTTTATGGCATTTTCAGCTTTTGCTGCAGATGTGCCTATCTTAAAAAGCCGCACAGTTGTTTCAAAAAATATTGTGACAATTGGCGATCTGTTCCATAATGCTGGTACATTTGCCCATATACCAGTGTTTGAAGCGCCCGATCCTGGTGTTGTTGGAACGGTAAAAGCACAAGATATCTTGGCTGAAATTCAGCCGCATGGCTTATATAAGGTTGATAATCAAGGCTTATCAGAAATTATTGTTTTAAGAGCTGACAATGTAATCACGAAAAAAGATATTGAGAATAAAATTACTGATAGCTTAAGCGAAAAATTCGGCATTGGTACAATTGGTGATTTAGAAATTTCCTTTAACCAGCCAGTACAAGATCTACCAACAGATCAACTTGATACTGAATTGCAAGTTGAAGACATTCGCTATCAACGTGCAAGCGGTGCTTTTTCAATCACATTGAAATATCAATCAAAAGAAAATGATCCATCACGTCAACTCACTTATTCTGGTACCTTATTAGAAATGGTTGATGCACCTATCTTACTAAGTTCAAAGCGCCGTGGCGATATCATTCAACCAAGTGATATTAGTTTTGAACGTAAATCAGTTTCTAAAGTTGGCTCAAATGCAATTATTAACATTGCAGATTTAAAAGGCATGGAGCTTAGAAGATCGCTTCGTGTGGGCAGCCTCATCACACAGCGTGATATTAAGCACCCAACTCTTGTATCTAGAAATGATATTGTATCAGTTATTTATAGTCAAAAAGGCCTAACCCTTACAACACGCGGTCGCGCTTTAGAAAGCGGCGCAAAGGGAGACATGGTCACAATCATTAATGGTGAGTCACGCAGAACCTTAAAAGCAATGGTTCGCGATCGTGGACAAGTAATCGTAACAAGCGCAGCGTTTTAAACATAACAGCGTTTGAGTATTTTAGGAGTTAAGTATTATGTATGCGTTCTCTAAGTCAAAGTTATTAAATCATATCACATACACGGTTGCTATTGCTGCTTTATTAGGCGGATGTGCAGCAAGTGAACGTTTGGATCATCTTGGCAAAGCGCCAAGCTTTTCCGAAGTGGAAAATACACGGGGTGTAAATAGCTATCAGCCCGTAAAAATTCCAATGCCCAAAAAGGAAGTTGTCAAGCACAGCCCTAATTCCCTTTGGCAATCAGGCTCTCGCGCTTTCTTTAAAGATCAGCGCGCTGCAAAAATCGGTGATATTTTAACAGTTGAAGTTGCCTTTAGCGATGAAGCGCAATTTGACAATTCAACAGAAAGAAGCCGTGCAGCGAGTGATAATGTTGGCATTGGTACTGTTCCGCTTGTAGGGCCAACACTGCAGAATATCCCAGGGGCAAGTGAGACTAATTTAATTGATAGTCAATCAGCAGCATCCCATAGTGGTTCTGGTAGCATTCGCCGTGAAGAAAGTTTGACAACAAATATCGCAGCGATTGTGACGCAAATATTGCCAAATGGGAATATGGTTATTGAAGGTCGCCAAGAGGTTCGTGTGAATTATGAAATTCGTGAGCTGATCATTACAGGCCTTGTTAGACCAGAAGATATTGATGCAGAAAACACAATTTCAAGCACGAAGATTGCTCAAGCAAGGCTTTCTTATGGTGGTCGTGGTCAAATTAACGATATGCAACAGCCTCGCTATGGCCGTCAGCTTTTTGATACCATTAGCCCGCTTTAAAATTTAAGTTTTGAATTTTTAACAAAATTTACGCTAACGAAGACCGCATCTCATTTAAGAGGTGCGGTTTTTGCTTATTTTATTCAAATTGATGAATAACACTCTAAAATCAAAAGACGCGAACCTAGCCTAGCTTGCCGCCAAGCTTAGACCCAGCAAAATCATGATCACGCCAATACAAAAGTCTAAAATTTGCCAAGCCTGTTTTTTCTGAAATAACGGCTTTAATAATCTAGCCCCATACCCTAAGCAAAAGAACCATGTAAAGGACGCAATGATACAGCCCATTAAAAATATATATTTGTCAGGCTCGCTATATTGATTGGCTAATGCACCAACTAATATAACAGTATCTAAATAGACATGGGGGTTAAAAAAAGTGAGCGCCGCAATTGTCAGCATCACAGGCATAAATTCACTCTGCCCCTCACCTTCAACATCCATATTTTTTGGTTTTAAAGCCCGGGCAAAAGCGAAAATACCATAACAAAATAGAAAAATGACACCACCCCATTTTAAAACTAATAAAAGAGCGGGCATTTTTTCTAGTAAAAAACCTAATCCTAAAACGCCCACCGTTGCTAATAAAGCATCAGTAAAAGCGCAGAAAATGACAAGCGGCAAAACAAATTCTTGCTTTAAGCCTTGGCGCAACAAAAAAGCATTTTGTGCGCCAATAGCGATAATAAGCCCACCCATAAATAAGAAACCTTTAAGGGCTGCATAGAGCATAAAAAACCACCGCCTCGTCGTGCTTTTTGCTTATATTATGGATAGTAGCGCATAGTTTGCCATTCATCAGCTTCATTCAGCGTGAATATCAAGCGGTCATGCAATCGATGCTCCTGATCTTGCCAAAATTCAATATGCATCGGTTTTATGCGGATGCCGCTCCAATGGGGTGGTCTAGGAAAAAACTCCTGCCCTTCAAACTGAGCTTCATATTTTGCAATCTCTTCTTCAAAAACAGCACGAGAGGCAAGCGGGCGAGACTGTTGCGAAGCCCAGGCACCAATACGGCTATTGCGATGGCGGCTATTGAAATAAGCATCTGCTTGGCTATCTTCAATAACTTCAGTATAGCCTCTTACACGGACTTGCCTTTGCCTTGATTTCCAATGCATCACAAAAGACGCCTTGCCAGAGGATAAAATCTCTCTTCCTTTATCACTTTCAAGATTTGTATAAAAAACAAAGCCTCTTTCATCATGCTCTTTCATAAGCACAGTGCGCACATTTGGCATGCCATTATCATCGACACTGGCAACAGCCATTGCATTAGGATCATTTATCTCTGTTTCCACCGCTTCTGCATACCAATGATCAAATAGCTTATAAGGATTTGTTTCTTCAAAAAAATTATATGCGCTCATAGTCTATCCATTATGATTATTTTAGAGGCCTAGCTTGTTCACCGCAAAAGCTGAAAAAGCTGAAAATTTCGGATTTGTTCGCTTCAAAGGGTGGTAAGTTAAGGGCATTTCTTGGCTTACATTGGCAAGGGGTTGGCTAGACATAGAGAATACACGCCCCCCAGCTGCCTCAATAATAGCCTGCCCTGCCCCTGTGTCCCATGCCATCGATCCCATAAAGCGAGGATAAAGATCTAATCTTCCATCTGCAATTTGTCCAAATTTAATGGCAGAATTCACTTTTTGGATTGGTAAAATATCATGCTCTCCAAGCCAGTTTAATAATGTATCATCTCGAGATTGAGCGGAAGAAACGCCAATTATTAAAGGGGCATTTGGAGATAACCGACCAAAAGGAGCTGAGCGTTTTGTCATTCTATTATGATACCAATATTTGCCTTGCGTGACATGGCCATACCAATATTCATTTTTTGCGGGTGCTGCTAGCATACCCATAATGGCGCGCCCTTTTTCAACAAGCCCAATATTAATCGCAAATTCCTCATGGCCTCTGATAAAGGACGCAGTGCTATCAAGGGGGTCAATTAAAAAATAAGCCCCATCAGGGTCAATCTCATTAATTGTGTCAGAAAGATTTTCATCTTCTTCTGAGATAATAGGGATATCTGGATAAGTGCGCTTCAAATAGTCTGTTATCAGTTGATTAGAAAGATAATCTGCTTGTGTAACAAAGCTGCCATCTGTTTTTTCTGTCACTTCTGCTGATGTTTGCGATCCTTTTTTAAAATATTTTAATACAAGATCACTGGCTTCGCACATGCAGTCATATAATTCTTTGTCATTTATATTAACAGCCATCTATCTCTCTTTAATACAATATCTAAATTTTAAAATGCTATTTCCATACCATCATAGGCAGGCATAACTGATTGGGGCAACTCATTTAATAACGTCTCATAATCTAGGTCGACATGCATATTCGTCAATATGGCTTGTTTAGGGGCAAAATAGCTAATCCATTCCAATGCTGTTTCCAAATTAAAATGGGAAGGATGAGGACTATAACGCAAGGCATCCACAATCCAAACATCTAAATTTTGCAAATAAGGCTTACTCTCTTCGGGAATATCATGCAAATCTGATGAATAGGCTAAGCCACCAACCCGAATACCTGTGGAGAGAATAGCCCCATGATGCTGCGGGAAAGTTGAAATAATCATCTCCCCTGCCTCTCCATTTAACGTAAGCCGATCGTGAAAAGAAAAATCATGACCGTTTAAAATGGGAGGGTATGGGCTATCTTGTGGTGTCTCAAAACAATAAGCAAAGCGATTACGAATAATTTCTGCGCTTCTATCTTCCATATAAACATCAATACGGCGACGGTTTTGTAAGGCTAATACTCTTAAATCGTCAATGCCATGGACATGATCTGCATGTTCATGAGTGTAAATAACCCCATCAACATCCTCTATTTGCGCATCCAAAAGCTGTTCTCGCATATCAGGCCCTGTATCTATTAGCAAAGATGTATTGGATATGCCTGATAGTTGAGAAATAAACAAAGAACATCTTCTGCGGCGATTCTTAGGATTATTTGGATCGCACGCACCCCACTGATTCCCAATGCGTGGGACACCGCCTGAAGATCCACATCCTAAAATTCGCGCAATTCTTGTCATCCTATTTCAAATCCTGCGGTAATTTTGAAAAGAGATCAAACGTATTTTGCACAGTTTCTTTACAGACTTGTTCAAAAGAAATGCCCCGCGCCTCAGCAACATATTCAGCTGTATGCTTCACAAAAGCAGGCTCATTTTTTTTACCTCTAAAAGGCATTGGCGCTAAAAAAGGTGCATCTGTTTCTACAATATATCGGTCGCTTGGTATTGTCGCTGCTGTATCACGCAAGCTTTGTGAATTTTTAAAAGTCACAATCCCTGAAAAAGAAATATAGCCCCCAAGCTTTACCGCTTCATCAGCCAGCCACTGGCTCGCGCTGAAACAATGCATCAAAGGTTTAAATGCCCCTTTGGCCATCTCTTTTTCTAAAATGTCAATCGTGTCTTTTTCCGCATCACGAGAATGAATAACCAGAGGCAAGCCTGTCTCACGCGCGGCTTCAATATGAGTATGAAAGCCATGTTTTTGAGCTTCAACAGGGGCATTATCATAAAAATAATCAAGCCCAACCTCACCAATTGCAACACATTTAGGATGGCTTGCTAAGTCAACAAGTTGCTCTGCGGTAATATCTAATTCTTTATCCGCATGATGAGGATGTGTCCCAATTGAGAAAAAGACATTGTCATAGATTTCTGCAATTTCAACAAGCCTTTGACGCTCATGCACCTTTGTTGAGATAGAAATCATAAGCTCAACACCATTGGCTTTAGCATTAGATATAATCTCATCAAGGCGCGAAGTAAGATCAGGATAATCGAGATGGCAATGGCTATCAATCAGCATTATTCGTCTTCTTTCTCAACATAACGTGGAAAGACAGGGGACGGCTTTGGTAATTCAACACCTGATTTAAGTGCATGATCTGCATGAATATGCGCAAAGCTGCGTGCATCATTTGGAATATGCAGCAAATCTAATAGTTTTTCGGCAGAAGTAGGCATCACACATTGCGCCATAATTCCCGCACAACGCAAAATTTCAGCAACCACATAAAGGACTGTCGCCATCCGCTCAGGATCTGTCTTTTTCAGCGACCAAGGCTCTTGCACGGTGATATAGCGGTTAGCTTCCCCAATCACATCCCAAATAACAGCTAAGGCATTGTGAATAAGAAATTTATCAATTTCCGCACGAGATTTTTCCACCAAGCCATAGGCTGCATTCAACAGAACTTGGTCTTCTTCGGTAAAATCACCAAAAACAGGTATTTTACCATCGCAATTTTTAGCGATCATAGATAAAGAACGCTGGCCTAAATTGCCAAGATCATTAGCCAAATCAGCATTAACGCGGTTGACTATCGCCTCATGTGAATAATTGCCATCTTGCCCAAAAGGTACTTCGCGAAGGAAATAATAGCGTACACTATCAAGACCATATTCTTCGATCATGCCCATTGGGTCAATAACATTACCCACCGACTTAGACATTTTTTCGCCTTTATTGAATAAAAACCCATGGGCAAAAACATGTTTTGGCAGGGGTAGTTCAGCTGACATCAAAAAGGCAGGCCAATAAATGGCATGGAAACGAATAATATCTTTACCAATGATATGGGCAGAAGCGGGCCAAAATTTTTGATAAAGAGGATTGTCTTCATCTGGATAGCCAAGCGCTGTGATATAATTTGTTAAAGCATCGACCCAAACATACATAATATGTTTATCATTGTTGGGAACAGGAATGCCCCAATCAAATGTCGTGCGAGAAACAGAGAGATCTTTTAGACCTGACTTCACAAAGCTCTTCACCTCATTGCGACGAGAAGAAGGGCCAATAAAGTCTTCTTGAGCTTCATAAAGCGCTAAAAGCTTATCGCCATAAGCAGAGAGTTTGAAAAAATAGCTTTCCTCTTCCACCCATTCAACAGGGGTTCCTGTTGGTGCTTTCCAATCGCCATTCTCATCCTTGGTCAATTCACTTTCAACATAGTAAGCTTCATCGCGCACGGAATACCATCCAGCATATTTATCTAAATAAATATCGCCCTTAGCAACCATTTTATCCCATATTGCTTGAGATGCCTTATAATGGCGCGCTTCACTTGTGCGGATAAAATCATCATTTGAACAACCAAGCGCTGTTACCATTTCCTGAAAAGCAGGTGCCATGGAATCAGCATATTCACGCGGGGAAACGCCATTTTTTTCCGCTGTTTGCTGCATTTTCTGCCCATGTTCATCCGTACCAGTTAGGAAATAAACTGGATGACCATCTAAACGTTTGAAACGGGCAATTGTGTCTGTCGCAATAGCTTCATAAGCATGGCCAATATGGGGTTTGCCATTAGGATAAGAAATGGCAGTTGTTATATAGTAAGGAGTCTTTTCAGACATATCAGTCCTCATTTAAATGTATAAAAACAGTTGTAAAAAATTATCGGCAAGATTTACGCCATGCGAACACTTTGTATTGCACTCAATGTTTTAATCAAAGCCCCTAATAAATCAAGATTAAACGTCTCAGTTTCAGCATGGGTTTTCGTAATGGCTTCACAAATCTGAGATAGTTTATCAGCCATACCTCCCTCTCCCGCAATCGCAGATGAGCGAGCGGCTTGAGCAATGGATCCCCAAATAAAATTCATCACGATTGGTAGAGTAATCTCGCGCCCTTTTTTTTGCATTTCTGAAGCTAGCGCCTGTGCTTGCGACAAATCAATATTTTGCCCCTGCAAGGCCTGCATTATCAAAGCTTCAACACGGCTGTGAAGCGTGGCTAAATCACTTGTATAAACTTCTAGGGCTTGCCCCGGTTGTTTTGGGAAAAACCCAAGAGCATTTTGAATGGCCTCATCTGATATATTAAAATCACTCACATGGGAAATGACATTATGGGTTATATCAGGGTCTAAATCATGCAAACTAACGCCCATACACCTTGATTTTATCGTTGGTAAAATTTTTGCCGACCGATTACAGATTAGTAGAAATTGAACTTTTTCAGGTGGCTCTTCCAATGTTTTTAAAAAAGCATTTGCCGCTTCATGACGCAATTCATCCATAGGATCAACAATGACAACACGCCATCCTGCAACGCTTGGCGATTGGTGCAGCTTTTCAGTAATATCTTGAATTTGTTTAATAGCTATTGTCGTGCGGAATTTCTTCCTATCGTCATTAAGCTGTCGCTTTAAAACATAAAGATTGGGATGAGAAAAGAGAGGGATATTTGGGGCTGTCGCAGTTGTTTGAAAAATAAAACGTGCAAAATGATAGGCAAGCGTTGCTTTACCGATCCCTTGCGATCCTTTTAATAATATAGCATGATGATTTTTACCCTGCTCAAAACGCTGCTTTAAACTTGCAAAAACAGGGTCATGGCCTAATAAATGTTGATTTTCCCATGGGGGCATAATCCCATCTCGATAATCAACTTGGCTAAGATAAGGATTATCGCTCATGCATTTAGTCCAGATATCTCGTAGGTTAAAAAGGTTGTCTTCACAATTTCCTGCACTTGTTGCTGCATCAATTCGATAGGCTGCTCAGCATCAATGATATGACATCTATCCGCATTTTCCAAACCAATTTGTTGGAATTGTTCACGTACAGTTTTATGAAAATCCATTCCCTCTGATTCAAAGCGGTCTAGAACTGTCTCTCCTCTAAGGGCAGCTCTGCTTAAAACCCGATCCCGTGCTATTTCTGGATCAATATCAAATATAAAGGTCAAATCTGGCTTAAAACCCTGCAGGCAAATATTGTGAACAGAGTCAATAAACGCTTTTGAAGCCCCCCCTGAAGCAGTTTGATAAGCAGTAGTAGAATCATAAAAGCGATCGCAGATCACCCAATCACGCTTATTTAACTTAGGAATAATCAATTGATTCACATGATCCATGCGGGCTGCATAAAACATTAAAACTTCAAATTCCGCCCCGAAAGGTGAAGCAGCGCCACTTAAAATCACTTCTCGCAAAATTTCAGCAGCGGGCGTACCACCAGGTTCCCTTGTCCAGCAAGTTTGAATATCATTATTCTCAAGCCATTCGCATAAGAGCTTACTTTGCGTAGATTTGCCCGAGCCCTCACCGCCTTCAAATGTGATGAATTTTCCTAATCTCATCTGGGTTAAATCAGTCCTGCAACAGAAAGAATACTATCCAATGCGCGCCGATGAAGGGGACCCTTTGCAATATCTTCAAGGGCAATAACATCTGCAGTTGATACAATATCCCCGTCAAGATTTTTCAGCTTAACCGCGCCAACCACATCGCCAGCAATAATCGGCGCTTTGAGAGGTGCGCTGTAAGTCACTTCAGCGCGATATCGACTATCAAATTCGCCCCCTTTAAGCATCAAAGTTTTAAGCGCTTTTCGCGTTCCCACTTCTAAGCTAAATTTTTCCCCGCCATATATTCTTAACCGACCTAACATATGTGAAGCGGGTAAAATTTGCTGCTGCTCAAAAGCACGATAAGACCAGTTTAAAAGCCGATAGGCTTCTTGACCACGCTCTTTCGAACTCTCAAGCCCGTTGATAACCAAAATACGGCGTAAGCCATCCTTATTTGCAGTTGCAACAATACCATAGCCCGATTCTTCGGTAAAACCTGTTTTCATGCCATCCGCACCAATATCTTCGTCTAAAAGCGGGTTGCGATTGGATTGATTAACCCCTTCCCATTCAAAGCTTTCTAACGAATATAAAGGCAGAAAATTAGCATGTTCGGAAATAATATAATCAGCGATAAGCGCTAGATCTTTCGCGCTTACTTTTTGCTCTGGATGGGGTAGACCCGTTGCTGTTTTAAACGTTGAATTAACCATGCCTATATTTTTTGCAAGCTTATTCATCATTCTTGCAAAACCAGCTTCACTGCCCGCAATACCCTCTGCCAAAGCCAAGCTAGCATCATTCCCTGATTGAACAACGGCCCCTTTTAATAAATCTTCGACACGAACACGAGAGCCAGGCCTTAAAAACATTGTAGAGCCACCTGATGCAGGGCCACCTTTTTGATGTGCCTCATCACTAACAATAAACTCATCGTCTAAGGATAAGCGACCTGCTTTAATTTCATCAAAGACAACAGCTGCCGTTACGAGCTTTGCCATAGATGCAGGCGCCATAAGTTCATTTGCATTTTTTTCTAATAAAACAGTTCCTGTTGCCTTATCAATAATATATGCAAATTTTGCCTTTGTAGAAATATCCGCAGCATAGGTAGAGCAACAAAATGCTAAAGCTGTAAAACAAGAACTTATACATCTAAGTCGTGAAAAGAGATGCATGTCGTGACCTAACATAAATAATAGTAAAAACTATCACTCGTTTAGCATGGCATATTACAAGATTAAAGGCTTATTGACTTATTTTAAAAAATTAACGGGTGAATTTTAAAAAATTAACGGGTGAATTTTAAAAAATTAACGGGTTAAAACTTTAACTTTGGCATCCACCGCTTCCACATGAGCCGCAGTTGAGATATTCGTAACAAGAACTGACCAATGTTTCTTTTGCTCAGCGTCAGTTTCCACGCTCAAAAGCTTTACTTCGCCGTAGCTATAAAGCGCTGCTGCTATTAATTCCGCATCTGCTTTTTCAACATATCTACCGGCATGATAATGGAATTTGCCTGAATTTTGGAAATTATCTAACCCTTTAACACCTTTATCAATTGCCGCATAGGCTTGGGGCTTTAAAGCAGCTGCAATCTCTTTTTGAAGCTGCACTTTATCTAGATTAACAGGCTTTATGAAGCTTGAAGGCATAATTGGACGTGATTTCGGCACGGAAATATCATCTAAGCCATAATCAGTTGATGTTTTATATAAAGGCTCTTTACTATCTGTATTAATAGACCCTGTTAAGAAGCCAGAACCAAGCGAAGGCGTTTGCCCTGTCATTTTCGCAACAACCTTACGATCATGATCGTAAATAGCTTTAGAGGGACTTTGAACAAAAGTTTGAGCTAAGAATTGATCTTTGCCATCCATACGAGCGCGACCAATATATTTGACGCGTACAGATGCTGTACCATCTTCAATGACCCCTAAAATTTCAGCTGTGCGTTTTGATAAATCAATCATACGCCCATGGGCAAAAGGCCCACGATCATTGACACGAACGAGTACAGAGCGGCCATTTTTTTGGTTTGTAACACGAACATAGCTTGGTAATGGCAGGGTCGGATGCGCTGCGGAAATTGCATTTTGATCAAAAATTTCACCATTAGCCGTTAAGCGCCCATGAAAATTTGGACCATACCAGCTAGCAATACCCACTTTATTATAGTTTGGATCTTCTTTTGGGTGATACCATTTACCAGCAATTTTATAAGGCTTGCCAACATGGTAACGACCGCCACCCGTCTTAATATTTTTTGAAACTGTCAATCTTGGGCTTGCTTGCACGCCATAAGATTTTGAAGAGAATTTTGTTTGCGTATTAATGTCAGCTTGGTTTGCTGAAGAAAGACGCGGTTTAAAATTGCTAAAAGAATTAGATACAGAAGAACAAGACACAAGGCAAGCACTGACCCCTGTGATCATCCCTAATTTCATCGTATTTCTTACAATATTTGAAACCGCCTGCATTATAAATAATTCCCTAACTCTAAAACTATTGTGCCAAATATATTTTTAGCAATGATTAAACTTTTACTTTTTTTTATCGCATAATTAAATCTGAATTACGATCTATAGTTAATGAAAAGTAATTATTTCAACTTTTGAAAATCAGATCTTTTATCTAAATCAATAATTATCCCTTTATCAGAGCAAGATACATATATAGTATCATTTTGATAGGATGCAATAATTTCCTTAGCACCTTCATCAGCCGCTAACAGTTTAATTTTCTGAGCAAAAGAGATAGGGAAAAACACAGGATGACCTAACCTCTTTACGTTTCCATCATGAAAGATTGGCCTAACGATTTTTTTTGCACCATTTCCAATGAAAATAGACGAAAAATGTTGGATTGTTTTTGGTTGAATGAAAGGCATATCGCCAAGAGCAATTAGAAAACCATCAATTTTTTCTCTTTTAGCCAACGCCAAAACATGGTTGGCGGCCTGCTTAATGCTTTCGCCCTGTCCTTTTTCATAGTTTTCGATCCATATAAATTTTAAATCATCTGCTTCATTTTCTAATTCAGAACGAATAAGCGCTGCCTCATGCCCCACACATAGATTAATAGATGCATATCCTGCATTACGCATATTACTAACAGCATGACTTAAAACAGTTTTGCCGTTTATAGGCACAAGCAGTTTATTCTCCTTGCCATATCGGTTAGACATGCCAGCAGCTAAAATGAAAGGGATAATCCGATTGTCACCCACGGCTGCGCCGTGCTTTTACAACAGCCGCCAAAATAGAAATGGCTATTTCTTGTGTTGAGACCGCATGAATATCAAGACCAACAGGACCATTAACTCTTTGTAAAACCATATCAGAAAACCCATATTCTTGCTTTAATCGACATAGTCGTTTTTCATGGCTTTTTCGTGATCCCAATGCGCCAATATAAAAACATGCCGAATCAAGGGCAATGGCCAGCGCTCTATCATCAATTTTCATATCATGGCTTAAACAAATAAGAGCTGTGGACGCATTCAAATGATGGCTACTTAAGATTTCATCAGGCCAGTCGCAAATAAGCTTGTCATCGGGAAAGCGTTCATGGGTTGCAAAAACAGCTCTAGGATCAATGATTTCCACATCAAAATCACTCACTTTTGCCATTGCAGCAAGACTTTGCGCAATATGAACAGCACCAATGAGCAACAGCTTTGGTTTTGGCTGTAAAATTTCTAGAAAATAAGAAGCCTCCTCAGCCTGAATAAGAGCAGAGTAAGTATAATTCTCATATTCTAAATTTGGATGGCTTTGAATGAGCTTTTCAGTGTTTTCATAAAAAGCCTTCTGGCCATTTTGTAAATTTGTTAAAATAGCCCCCCCTTGCCTATTTTCAAGCGTACCAATCTTTTGAGCTATAATCCCTGCTTTTAGTGCCGTGTTGAGCAGTTCAAGTAAAATTTCTATTTCCCCGCCGCAAGTAAGCGCTACCTGCAATGGGGATGATTGCTCTGAACTAAAAGTTAAAACTTCAAAGTCACGACTTTCTTCCTCCATCAAAGATAAAGCTGATTCAATCACACTCCCTTCGACACAACCGCTTGATACGCTGCCCAAGCAATGACCATCTTCCCTTATAACTAACATAGAAGATACAGGCTGTGGTGATGAACCATATGTATTAATCACTGTAGCAAGCGCAACTTTTTCGCCTTTATCATAACAATGCAAAGCAAATGCGAGAATCTCTTGTTTTGTGATCGCCATTTCATCCCTCTTTTAGGCTCAGGACTTGATTATTTAGTCCATTCTGCACCAATAGATTTACACTATGAACAG
>WTKA01000060.1:0-7314 GCA_011524605.1 Hyphomicrobiales bacterium
ATATTGATATTTTCCGGCGGCGCTGTCCCCGGCTTAAACGGTTCTAAAATGACATTAGTACCGCTTTCGTCTGCACGCATGCCTGTTTTTGCATCAATTCGATATAAGGTTACCCCAGCTGGTACAGGGAAAGGTGTAGGCGGCTGATCTGCTAATGCTGCGCTTACAAATTTTTCAAAAACAGGTGCTGCAAGCCCACCGCCTGTTGCGCTTCTGCCCATATTTTTGGGCTTATCAAAACCAATATAAACCCCCACAACAAGGTTAGGCGTATAACCTACAAACCATGCATCCCGATAATCATTTGTTGTACCTGTTTTGCCCGCTGCAGGACGACCAAGCAGCTTCCCTACTCTACTCGCTGTGCCGCGTCTTAATACGCCTTGCATCATAGATGTCATTTGATAAGCAGTATGTGGATCCAAAATTTGTCGACGCTCATCGATAATTTCCGGCTCTACTTGCTCATTCCATTCTTGCGCGCTACAGCTATCACAACGTCTTTCATCATGACGATAAATTGTGCGGCCACGTCTATCTTGAACACGGTCAATTAAAGTTGGTTTAATTTGCCTACCGCCATTTGCCAGCATGGAATAAGCTGTTGTCATGCGTAAAACAGTTGTCTCGCCCGAGCCTAAAGACATGGCTAAAACGGGAGATAAATTATCATAAATACCAAATAGCCTTGAATATTCAGAAATTGTTGGCATGCCGATAAGCTGCGCGAGCCGCACGGTCATAACGTTGCGAGATTGCTCAATACCAATGCGTAATGTAGAAGGACCATAGAATTTTTTTGTATAATTTGCAGGCTTCCAAATTTCATCGCCGACCTCAATTTCAATTGGCGCATCGAGTACAACATTAGAAGGCGTATAGCCATTATCTAAAGCCGCTGAATAAACAAATGGCTTGAAAGATGACCCCGGCTGGCGGAATGCTTGGGTAGCGCGGTTAAACTCACTGATATCATATGAAAAACCACCAACTAAAGCATGAACACGCCCTGTATGTGGATCCATCGCAACAATAGCACCTGAAACTTCTGGAATTTGTCTTAAAGTATAGCCGCTCTCTGCCTCTTCTAGCTTTTCAACATATATGACATCACCAACCGCAAGAACTTGATCTGCGGAACGAATTTTCTTGCCCTTTGCATCCCCTTCAGACCATACAGCCCAGCTTAACTCTTTTAAATCAATTGAGCCTGTTATGCGCTTATCTTCAAAAGAACCATTCGGCAAGCTGCGAGGTTTCAAGCCTATTGTTGCTTGATCTTTGTTAACGCCAATAACAATAGCAGAAACCCAAGGATCAACATCATCTGCAAGTTTAATATCTTTAAATGATTGCGCCCAATCTCCATCAAAAGGCACATTTTTTACAGGGCCTCTCCAGCCCGTTTTTTGGTCATAATCTGTAAGTTGAGATGCGAGCGCTTTACGCGCCATAACTTGCATCTCAGGATCTAGCGTTGTTCGGACAGATAATCCGCCTGTGTAAAGTTTATCATCACCGTATAGATTGCCTAATTCTCTGCGAACCTCTTCTACAAAATAACCAGCTGCTTGAAGGCGCACAGTATAATCACGCGGCTTAACATTTAAAGGTCGTGCTTTTTCTATTTTGGCTTGATCTGCATCTAGATAGCCATTGACAACCATGCGGTCTAACACCCAATTTCTGCGTTCAATAGCCCTCTCAGTCTGTCTAAAGGGGTGATAATTGCTTGGCGCTTTTGGCAAGGCCGCAAGATAGGCAGCCTCAGCTGGTGTAATCTCATAAATGGCTTTACCGAAATAATTTAATGCAGCAGCAGCAACACCATAGGAGCGCAAACCTAGGAAAATCTCATTTAGATAAAGCTCTAAAATTTGATCCTTACTAAAAGTCGATTCAATTCTATAAGCTAATATCGCTTCTTTAATCTTACGGTCAAAATTACGCTCGCTCGTTAAAAGAAAGTTTTTTGCAACCTGTTGTGTGATTGTAGATGCGCCAACCAATCGGCGATTATTGCCTGCAACCTTATTTTCAACATTCACAACTAAAGCACGGGCAATACCTGTAAAGTCTAGCCCTGTATGCTTGTAGAAATTTTTATCTTCCGCCGATAAAAATGCTTGTTTCAAAACAGGAGGCATCATTTGGATAGGCAAAAACATACGACGTTCTTTTGCATATTCAGAAATTAACCTACCATCCGATGCATGAATACGCGTCATGACTGCAGGTTCATATTTTGCTAAAATTTCATGTTCAGGCAAATCTTCTGAATATTTCTCAATAACAAAATAACCGCCAACAAAAACAATGACGACACCAACGATCATAAGAAGAAATAGAAAACGAATTATACTTAAAATCATCGAAAATTCCCTGAGCTATGCAAAAGCTGAACGTTTAAATATAGAATAAAATAAATTATAGAAATTCCTTGGCATTCCTACAAAATCTTTTAGCCAATGTAAATTATCTTTGAAGGCAGAATAAGACATTTTTTAGTCAATGCACGATTTTCCACTATCTATTGAGAAATATGCCCTGTTGATTTTCCATAAAGTATAATTTGATTAGCTAATTGCTTCGCTATATCGCTACGCCATTCAGCTGATTTTAAAAGTCTTTCATCCGTAGGATTTGAAATATAGCCCATTTCCACTAAAACAGAAGGGATATCAGGCGCTCTTAACACTCTAAAGGCTGCTGACTTTGGCTTTTTGCCGTGTAAACTGGTTACTAAAGAAAGTGCTGTCAATGATTTTTCTGCAAAATAACCAGAAAAGGCACGTGTCTCCCGAACCATTAAATCAATTAAAAAGTTTGAAATTGGCTTTTCTTGTTCATCTAAATTAACGCCAGCAACTATATCAGAATTATTCTGTCGAGCCGCCAAACGTGCGGCATCACTGTCAGATGCCTTATCAGAGACTGTGTAAACCGATGCGCCCCGCACTTGCGATTGCTTAAAAGCATCAGCATGCAGTGACACAAATAAGTCAGCCTTATGCCTTCGCGCTATGGCCACTCTAATATCTAACGGTATAAATACATCTTTATTCCGCGTTAAATAAACTTCTATCCCTGGGAATTTTTCTAATTCTTGTTTCAACGCCTGAGCAGCTTGCAAAACAACAATTTTTTCTTTCGTTCCGCCACTCCCAACAGCCCCTCCATCAACGCCGCCATGGCCAGGATCAATAACAACGACAAATTTATTATCAATTTCCACCAAATCGTTGGATTGGAATTCATCATTTTTATTTTCACGCATTTCTTCCGCGCTTTTTTCTACGCTTGCTAAATATTGTGATTCTGATTCTGGTTCTAAATCAATTACTAAATGGCCTGCATTTTTGCCTCGTGGCGGCACTATTTTTTGATCAATTATTTTTGCCGCATTGCGCAGATCTAAGATAAAACGGCTATTCCCGCCAAAAAACAACCCAAATCTAAATTGAGAAACCAGACCCAAGCTTTTTTCACCTATACCTTCAGGGATTCGGTAGTCGCCCTCAGGCAATTCCACAACAATTCGTTTTGGATTGTCCAAAAAAATAATATTTGGTTTCACTTCTTGAGAAATATCAATAACAAAACGCGTCTGCTGTTCATCACCAAATAACCTTGCGTCAGTTATAACCAATTGAGAAGATTGAGCATAGCTATGACTAACAAATAAAGGCAAAATAAAAACATAAATGAAAAATAAATTGCGTATACACTTCAATTGTTTATCAAATTTATGATTATAATATATCAAAATATTGTCTTTTCTCTTCATTTTGCAAACAATTTTCTTTTAGCACTTGCAATTTATAAAATAAAAGCGATATGTTAACAATGAGCTTATAGCTTAATTTTGATTTGCGTTATTTCCCTATTAAATAGCAATATTTGCGTTAAAACTAGGGCGTTCAATAGAATTTCATACGACAAGTCAAAAATATAATGTTTTTTGCGTAATTTGCGTTGTTATTACTTAACAAAATAACAAGAGACAAATTACATTTATAGAATAGGAGCGGCTAATGGCAATATTATTGCAATATATTTACTGTTACAGCCGCGCGATGATTCATTCACTTACGCTACCTTTTATCCTTATTTTCTTATTTAGCGCATTAGCAAAAAGAAAAATATTAGTATTCGTAAAAGCTAGCTTTATTCATAATAGCAACTCTTATCTTTTTACAAAATTGCCAAAAATAGGGTATATATATTGCCAAATTTCTGATTTAGGGCATAGGCTTTTTAAGATTTTGAGTGCTCACAAGGTTTACAACTATGTCAAAGAAAATGGTAATCGATGCCATGCACTCGGAAGAGACCCGAGTGGTGGTATTAGACAACAATCGAGTAGAGGATTTTGATTTCGAGGCTGCTGAAAAGCAGCAACTAAAAGGCAATATTTATCTAGCAAAAGTTACTCGTGTAGAGCCCTCTCTACAAGCTGCATTCGTAGAATATGGCGGTAACAGGCATGGCTTTTTAGCATTTAGCGAAATTCATCCCGATTATTATCAAATTCCCGTCGCTGATCGCAAAGCGCTTTTAGAAGAAATGTCTAAGAGTATTGAAGATGATTCCGAAGCAAACGATGAAACAAATACAAAAGAAGTTGCGCCTAAAAAAAGAAGCCGAAGGCGCACAAATAGCAGAAGAAAAACCCCTTCAGCTACGGAGCAAGTTAGTGAAAGTGAACCTAACTTAGAGGAAGCTGCTGCAAAAACTGAAGATAGTGACACGGCCAATGAAGTCAATTCATCTGAAGCGCCAATAGAGCAAAGCAAAGAAGATGAAAATATTGCCGATGTGAAAGATAATACTAAAGAGAACCCAGCTGAAGAAAACAATAGTGATAGTGAAGCTAATACTGAATCAGTTTCTGAAAACGCAACTGAAATAGAGATTGAAAAAGAAGTATCAGAAGAGGAAGTTAACCAACCGACTTCTCAAGATGATGGCGAGCCAAAAACGCAAACCATGGCTATACTAGGGGATGTGATTTTTGAAGATGAAGAAGATCGCACCTATGAGAATGGGGATTTAGAGTCATTTGATACAGATAAAGAAGAAATCAGTGACGAAGCTGCAACCGAAGGTCAAGGCAAACAAACGGCTCCAATAGAAACAGAGCAACCAGAGAGCGATTCTGAAAATACTCCTGAGAGCGCTTCTGAAAATACTGGCGCTAATGAAGCTGCAGATCAAGAAGATAAGGCCATAACAGACAAGCCTTCAGATGCAAAAGAGAATGAGGCTGAACAAACCGACGCTGACGAAGATGATATATCGGAAGCGGGATCTCCTGTTGCTAACGAAGACCTTATGGAAGAAATTCCAACACGTAAAAAAATTCATCAGCGTTACAAAATCCAAGAAGTTATCAAACGCCGTCAAATTATCCTAGTTCAAGTTGTTAAAGAAGAAAGAGGCAACAAAGGCGCCGCTCTAACCTCTTATCTATCTATGGCTGGTCGTTATTGTGTTCTTATGCCTAACACGGCCCGAGGCGGTGGTATTTCTCGAAAAATTACTAATAATGCAGATAGAGCGCGCTTACGTGAAGTTGCTGAAGGCCTGGATGTACCTCAAGGTATGGGCGTCATTCTACGTACCGCAGGTGCAAGCCGCACAAAAGCGGAGATTAAACGTGACTTTGAATATTTAATGCGCCTTTGGACTTCAGTACGTGAAGATACTTTACAATCAGAAGCCCCTGCCCTTATTCACGAAGAAGGCAGCTTAATTAAGCGTTCTATTCGTGACCTTTATAATAAGGAAATCAATGAAGTTATTGTCAGCGGTGAAAATGCTTATAAAGAAGCAAAATCTCTGATGAAACTTCTGATGCCTAGCCATGCAAAAAATGTCAAGCTCTATAAGGAGCAAACACCCATCTTCACTGATTTGGGCATTGAACCGCAGCTTGATGCATTATACTCTCCAAAAGTTATCTTAGAATCTGGCGGATATATAATCATTAATCCGACAGAAGCCCTTGTTTCTATTGACGTCAATTCGGGCAAGGCAACAAAAGAGCATAATATTGAAGATACGGCACTGCAAACAAATTTAGAAGCGGCGGCAGAAATTGCACGTCAACTTAGATTACGAGATCTTGCAGGTCTTGTTGTTATTGATTTCATCGATATGGAAGAAAGACGCAATAATAGAGCTGTTGAAAAATGTTTAAAAGATAGTGTGAAAATTGACCGCGCTCGAATCCAAATTGGTCGTATTTCCCATTTTGGTCTTCTTGAGATGTCTCGTCAGCGCTTGCGTTCTGGTGTTTTAGAAGGATCAACAGATATTTGTCCAACATGTGCAGGCACCGGTCTTGTTCGTGCTGCCTCTTCTGTTGCCCTTCATGTCTTGCGCTCGTTAGAGACAGTATTAACCAATAATGAATGCGCTCAAGTCACCGTTACGACTACCTCTGATACAACTCTTTATATGCTCAATAATAAGAGAGAGCATATTAAAACTCTTGAAGAGCGCTTTGATGTGACACTCAGTTTCAATATTGATCACCATATTGCATCAGGTTTCTACGATATTACATATGCCTCTGATGATGAAAGAGATAAAGGAACAACAATTTCTATCAATTCAATGGCTGAAATGGAAGAAATTCCTTTTGTTGATGCAAATCGTAGGGCGCGCAAAAAGAAAAAAAGAAAGCCACGTATTGAGAATAAAGCTACTCCTCAAGAAGAGGAAAGCCTATCAGAAAATAATAACGGGCAAGATGAAAACAATAGCGAAGAGGCGCAACAACGTCCCAAAAAGCGTAGACGCCCTCGCAAAAATCGTAATCAACTAGATTCTCAAAATGAGACATCAGAAGAAAATGCAACAGAGAAAGCTGATGAAGTAGTAGCTGAGAATTCACAAGACAATAATGTGAAGCCTCGTAATAATAATCGTCGTCGTCAACGTGGTCGTCCTCGTAATAACAAGCCAAATGATGAGACAACAAGCAATACGTCACAAGAAGGGCAAGCAAAACAACAGGAAAGTGCTTCTGAACCTAAAGCAACTGCGTCTCAAAATGAACTGCAGACAAAAGCGCCTCCTCAAGAAGCTGCACCTAAACAGGAGACAGCGCCCGAGGCAAGTGCTGTCAAAACCTCTCATTCAACGCCGCAATCAAACACGGCTTCTGATGCCCAAACTGAAAATAGGCCAAAACGCCGTGGCTGGTGGCAAAGGAGACTAGGCGGTTAGTTTTTTATAATATATTATATATAGTAGAAAAGGGCTTATTTTGATTTTTATCAATAAGTCCTTTTTAAATGCCATTAT
>WTKA01000060.1:7414-43406 GCA_011524605.1 Hyphomicrobiales bacterium
CTTTTCAACTTTGACCTAGGCTATTTTAATCCAACCCAAAATAGCAACGCCTAATTTTTACATACGTGTTGAAATCTACTTATTTGGCAGCCAACCAATTCGATCAATTTTGTAGAGGTTAAAATCTGTAATTTAACGCAAAAAATCCCCCACTAATTAAGCTAATGGGGGGTATGTGATTTAACAATTAAAGAGATTAGTCTTGTTCTGTTCTGCCGCGCCATGTTTGATAAGGTGCTAGATCATCACTACACATCTCTAAAGATAGTTTTTTGATCTGATGCTTATCAGAACGACCGAACCGAGTGTCTTGCGCTGCTGTAACACACATATTAGGCGCTGCAACAGGTGAGAATTTACCATTTTCAAAAGAAATTGTTTGTAATTCGTTACCATCTTCACATGATGCCAAGCCTATACTTGATCCGGCAGTAAGGGCGCTCGCCGTTGCGCATACATCATAATTTGGCATATAAAGCTTATTGTTATCAAATTCTGATTTATCAAAAACTTGATCTGATCCAAGAGAGCCTTGGTATGAATAACATGTATGAACCTGCAAACCTTTAGTGATATCTATATTTTTATTGCCGCCAGCAATATCAATGCAATAGTGGTTTGTAACGCCGTCTAATTTATCAGAAAGAGCGATTTCAACTTGATTTTCATCAGCAATGGTCTGTGCATTTGCACTGACTGCCGAAAAAATAACAGCTGAACTAAAAGCAATCACTTGAAGAGAGCGTAGGAAAATAGTTTTTTGTATCATTGTTCAACCTTTAATTTGTTGAGTAAAATTGGGTAGCCATATTTGTTATAGCTAGGCTCAGAGCCTGATATATACAGGATTGAATGCAAAAAAAAATTATACTATCGATTATAGGTAATTTCTTTTGAATACATACCATAAATTACAACATAATATGGCTAAAATGCACAAAGGAAGACTGTACTCAATTCAGGAATTCAGTCCAGATCTTCATTTTATATTTTGTTTAATTCAATCTCAAAGCAATTATAAGCGCCAAGCGAACCCGGTTTTGAGTACTTTTTTGCCCTCAAATTTTTCATGAGCTTTAGCAATAGCTGTACCTTTAACATGCTCATAAAAATCACATCCAGCTCGATTTTCTTCTAAACACCAAAGTAACATAGCTTGATAGCCTAAGTCTTGTAATTTACTTGAAGCCGCTTTTAGCAGCTTTCGGCCAAGGCCAAGCCCTTGGTAGACAGGTAGTAAATAAAGTTCATAAACCTCGCCAGCGGGTACAGACCATTTAACACGGCTCGTTCCAATCGTTGCATAACCCACTGTTTTACCAGCGAATTTAATGATTAAAACGCGCAAGCCCTTTTCGATGGAATTTTTCCACCAGTTAGGCCCTCGTTTTGATATGGCTCTATTAAGGGCACATCCGGGCAAAATCCCTAGATAAGCTGAAGACCAGCTTTCTGCGTGAATAAAAGCTAAATCTTGTGCATCTTTAGCGGTGGCTATTGTAATATCAAATGTTTGAACTCTCATGACATAGAGTGTGCCGCTTTATTAACAAAACGTAAAGCCCTAAGTTAAAAAAAAGTTAATTTATAATCTTAATTTTCCCCATAATATACAAAAAAGAGGCCTGCATTTACATGCAAACCTCTAATTCAAACATCTAAAACGCTAGGCTAAATGCTGATATTAAAGCATAAAAATAGCCAGCATATGTAATTATGCACGGTTGATATCTTACTTTGCAAGACCCCACCTTTATGTCCACTTTCAAAGCGAGAGCTTGCTTGAAAGCACCAACAAATAAGACATCCTTGTAAAAAGCAATCAAACTCATTAAAATGATGATATTGCTCTTCTTTCTCTAACGCTTAAATTATAAGCGATAAAGAATTTGGTCTGTCCAAAAACGCTCTAAACGCTGCATAGATTCGTTCATAGTTTGAAATTCTTCAGGACTTAACCCACCAACTTTTTCAATTGAAAGAACATGGCGGTTATATAACCCTTCGACAACATCATGGATTTCTTGGCCTTTTTCTGTAAGTTTAATACGAACAGAACGGCGATCATCTTTAGATGGTCTATGGTGAATATAGCCTAGGTCAACAAGTTTCTTAAGGTTATAAGAAACATTTGAGCCCTGATAATAGCCTCGTGAACGCAGTTCGCCTGCTGATAATTCTTCTCCACCAATATTAAACAGAAGAAGAGCTTGAATAGCATTAATTTTTGAACTGCCTGTACGGTCAAATTCATTTTTGACGACTTCTAAAAGCCGACGATTTAAACGCTCAACCAAAGATAAGGATTCAAGATAATGCTTTTGAACTTCCTCATACCCTTCTGGTGGTGAGCTAGTTACTTTTTCCTGTGCTAAAGTACTCATTTTACGCCTCGATTTTTTTCTTTTTTTCTTCGGTGCTGGTTTCCAGTCTCCCGATGTAAAACACTTTAAGACAAATAATCTAAAATTTAGCAAAAAACCGGGGCTAATTTTTAGTAAACGCAACAGAGACAATTTTATGGAAAATATAGGGCTAATAATTTAAGGCATTGATTTAATTTGATATATTGAAATTAATGACTATGAATATGGCCAAAATCTTCAATAAATGCTTCATATTTTTGCCGCAAAAAGATATAAATTATTAGAAAAAAAGCTTGAATTGGGATAAATAAGCTTAACAAAATGATAGGATTTTCATTAAAAATATTTGAAAACACAACAATTGTTGTATGTAACAGCCATAAAGTTACCCCCCATGGTGTTAATAGCCATAATCCAAGTCCGGCAATGACGCTAATTGTTGCAATAAAAATTACTTCAACCTGAGAAAAAAAGTTCAAATTTGTAAAAGGCATGTCTTCATAAATGCCGCCTATAATGTAAAGCCATGCGTACGCGCCAAAGAAAATATGAAACAAGCCTAAAAACCTGAGATAGCTCATAAAATTACGCACGACATTATTCTTTCGAGCTTTTGCCGTAAAATCTTCATTATTATCATCTGGCTGAATATTCATCTATTTTTCCAGTTTTGTTGAAAAATTTTCAAAAATCATTATATATCTCTTAGATCAAATTATATATTTTTCAACATAAGTTTCAAACATCTCTTTAGCCCTTTGCATTTATAAGCGCTAAAATTATATAAATGACACCCATGAGTACATAGATATGAACCTTGATTTATCAAAGCGAATGCGGCGCAATAGAAAGAGCGATTGGGCAAGGCGTCTTGTTACGGAAACAACATTATCTCCATCAGACTTTATTTGGCCTCTTTTTATTCAAGAAGGGTGTAATGAAAAAACGCCCATCCCTTCAATGCCTGGTGTATATCGTTATTCAATTGATCTATTGGTAGAACAAGTAAAAGAAGCTGCAAACTATCAATTACCAATGATTGCCCTCTTCCCCAATACACCGCAGGACTTGCGAGATGATAAAGGAAGTGAAGCGCTTAACCCTAACAATCTTGTATGTAGGGCTATCCGCGAGATTAAATCCCTAGGGCTTAATATAGGGATAATGGCTGATGTTGCCCTAGACCCTTACACATCACATGGCCATGATGGTCTTATTATTGATGGCGAAATTGTCAATGATGCAACGGTAAAAGTCCTAACGCAACAATCCCTGATTTTGGCACAAGCTGGTGCTGATTGTTTAGGTCCTTCTGATATGATGGATGGACGTATTGGCGCCATAAGACAGACATTAGAGCAAAACAAATATTATAATACTCAAATTATGTCATATGCGGCAAAGTTTGCTTCCAGCTATTATGGGCCTTTCAGAGACGCGGTAGGTGCCTCCTCCACTTTGCAAGGGGATAAAAAGAGCTATCAAATGAACCCTGCTAATAGCAATGAAGCCTTGCAGGAAGTTAGACTTGATATTGAAGAGGGTGCTGATATGGTGATGATAAAGCCCGGCCTCCCCTATCTTGATGTCTTAAAGAATGTAAAATCAACATTTAATATACCAACATTCGCCTATCAAGTATCAGGTGAATATGCTATGATTCAAGCGGCAGTTGAAAACGGCTGGCTTGAAAAAGAAAAAATTATGATGGAAACTTTGCTATCTTTTAAACGAGCCGGTGCTGATGGGGTCTTAACTTACTTTGCCCTTGATGCTGCAAAATATCTACTCAATAAGGATGCCATATAATGAATGATATCATCTCACCTGATCTCATTGAAAAAATTGCCTTACAATCTGTGTTGAGACGCCGGATTGTTGCTTATTTTATTGATATTGTCATCATCTGCCTTTTAATCATCCCGGCGGCTATTTTGGTATTTATTTTAGGCTTTATGACTTTTGGTGCTGCTTGGCTTTTATATTTCTATCTGTGGGCACTGGTTGCTTTATGCTATATTGGTGTCTCAGTATCCTTAAATAGTCAAACTGTCGGCATGGGTTTTGTCGGCTTAAAAATGTCAAATAGTGAAGGCGCAAAAATAGGTGGCCTTTTAGGTATTTTGCATTCTATTCTCTTTTATGTTTTATTTACTTTAACATCAGGGGTTATCATTCTTGTGCCTTTATTTACAAAAAACAAGAGAATGGCTCATGATATGCTGTTAGGTATTAGCGTTATCAATGAAAGAGCGATAAAAGATATCATATAATAAGCATTGCTATCATCATTTAAAGACAAAAGAAAAGGAGCAAGATTTGTCTAAAATTAATTCTGATATATCTCAAATCAATACGCCTCCTTTTTATCTGACTAAACCGCAGCCCTGCCCTTATTTAGAAAATCGAACCGAGAGAAAAATTTTTACGATATTACAGGGCGGCAATGCCGATAGTTTGAATAATTTACTAAGCGGCTGTGGCTTTAGAAGAAGTCAAAACATTGCTTACAGACCTGCCTGTGATGGCTGCAACGCATGTTTAACAACGCGCATTCCCGTTAAAAACTTTAAGCCAAGTAAATCACAAAAGCGTATTTCTAAAAAGAATACGGATATTTTAGGGTGGAATTTAGATTGCGAAGCCAGCAGCGAACAATATGATTTATTTGAATCCTATGTTCAAAAACGCCATCTCGATGGCGGCATGGCGAATATGGGCATTCTTGATTATGCAATGATGATTGAAGAAACCCATGTTCAGTCCATAGTTAGAGAGTATAGACTGAAAGAAACAAAGAATAGTTCTGAAAGCGCATTAAAGGCAGTTGCTCTATGTGATATATTAAGCGATGGCCTGTCTATGGTCTATAGCTTTTATGATGTAAATGCTGCATCTCGAAGCTTGGGTGTTTATATGATTTTAGACCATATTGCTCAAGCGCAACGGTTAGAACTTGATTATGTATATCTTGGCTATTGGGTGAAAAACTCACCTAAAATGGCTTATAAGAGTCAGTTTAAGGGTATTGAGGTCTTAACAAATAATGGCTGGGAACTTATAGAAAATCTAGAATAGAAGGTCTTATTTCTATAAAAAACAACGGTATATAATAGTTATAAAATGCTAAATTTAATCAAATTTATGCTCTTTCTCACTTCTATACTCGTTATAGCCATCTTATTATTTAATCAATATTTTGAATTGTTAGATGCCTTCAATCAATTTCAAGAATTTTACTTTATTTTTCTTCTAATAGGCGTCTCTACAATCATATTTTTTGATAAAGCGCGCAAAACAAATGTAAAATTGCTACTCTTCTTTATTTTTTTAGGCTTGATTATAACTTGCCGCTATATTTTGCAAGAACACATAAAAGCAGATCACTACCATGATAATCAAGCATATGAATATAGCCTTTTAAGTATGAATGTGCATCATAATGACCTCGATGGCGCTTCTTTTTTATCTTATATTGAAAATTATGAACCCGACTTTCTTTTATTACAAGAGTTTAGCGGTAGCAAAATAGCCGAAATTGCTCAGGAAGTTAGAAAATTCTACCCCTATGAACAAAGATGTGTGATTCAATCTTACTGCCACACAATTATTTTTTCCAAACATGCATTTATAGAAACAGACAATTTAGTAGCAGCACAAAAATCTATTTTAAATGGTAATTTGCACCGTACCGCTTTAGCAAAAGTTGCGCTTCCCACCGGCTCATCCTCAAGCTCTATAAAAAATCTTGCCCTATATGCTGTTCATTTAAGATGGCCAATTCATTTTAATGATGAATATTCAACGCAAAGACAACAGGTAAGAACGCTTATTCATTCAATCCAGAACTTAAATGAAAGCCAGGCTATTATCATGGCAGGCGATTTTAATTCCGTGCCATGGTCTTATAATTTAAGCCTATTAAAAAATGGAACAAATCTTCGCTTAGTTGACACGCCTACAAAAACATGGGGTCCTACCCTCTATGAAAACGCGCCAAACATACCAATTTTTGACATTGACCATTTTTTTGCAAGCGAAAATATTATTGTTCACAAAACAAAAAAACTTGGTTTTGCAGGCTCAGACCATTGGCCGCAAATCATGTATTTTTCACTTAATTAAAATAAAAATCATTCTGAAATCAACACGCCTTCAACATTTTGCAAAGCAGGGAAATATTCAAGCAAATAAAAGCCCATGCTTGTCATTGAAGGTAAGTCTTCGTGAATCCAACCGTTATTATTTAAGAATAGAAGGCCTGTCACAATCAATAATACCCCAATGACAATTTCAACAACACCTAAGTTTTTCTTAAACTTTTGCGACCAGCGGATAAATTGGGGAGCAAAAAGCGCGGCTATAAGAAATGGAATAGCAAGGCCTGCTGAATAAAAACCAAGTAAAAGAATACCATCAACCATTGTGTCTGAAATACTCGCAATCGGCAATATTGCACCCAATATAGGGCCAATACAAGGAGTCCAGCCAAAAGCAAATGCAAGACCTAAAACATAAGCGCCAAAGGGGCCTGAGGCAGCACTGGAATGTTGAAAGCGAAGCTCGCGATATAAAAAGCTTAGTTTAAAAACACCTAAAAAATGAAAGCCAAAAAGAATAATAACACTACCTGCAACCATGCTTAGCGCGGTAAGATATTGATTTATAAATTGACCTAAAAGGGTTGAAGCTGCGCCCAAAGCAATAAATACTGTTGAAAACCCTAACACAAAGCCAATAGCAGATATAAAGACATTGCGGCGAATTTTTGCGTCTATATTTTTCTCATCATTGATTTGATCTAAGCTTACCCCTGCAATATAAGCTAGATAAGGCGGCACAAGAGGCAAAACACATGGGGAAAGAAAGGATAAAAAACCCGCTAAAACTGCGATGCCATATCCAACATGCTCTATATTTTCCATATCTACCCTCATTGAAAAATTTTGATCACTTTAATAAAGCTAGATAAAAAATACAATGATGATCATTGCCATATACAAAAATGTGATTATATCTTTGAATAGATCAATAATTAGGAATGGCTTACATGAAATTACTTAAATACATCACTTTTTCCTCTATTCTTATCCTTGGTGCAATTTCGACAGCATCAGCGGAAGCTGATTTAGAAAAAGGGAAAAAGACTTTCAAAAAATGCGCTGCATGCCATCAAGTTGGAGAAGGTGCAAAACATAAAGTTGGCCCTCACCTTAATGATTTATTTGGTCGAGCCGCAGGCAGTTTAGAAGATTATAAATATTCTAAAGCATTTAAACAAGCAGGTACAGAAGGCATCGGTGGAAATGGTGAGCCGCTTATTTGGAACGAAGAAACCTTGTCTGCCTTTTTTAAGAATCCTAGAAAATATATTAAAGGCACAAAAATGGGCTTTGCTGGTTTGAGAAAAGATCAAGAGATTACTAATATTGTTGCTTATTTAGAAAGTTTTTCTGAGGCAGCAATCGTTGAAGAAGATCAAAGCCTAGAAGAAAATACAAGCCTAGAAGAAGAAATTAACCCAGAGACAATAGCTGAGTAAGTTATTATCAACTATCTCCAACTAAAGCAATCACATCAGCCCCATAAAAGGGGCGATGGCAACTGCATTTGCGTACCATGATATTGAACAGGATTTGATATATCTTGCGCCAATAATAAGGGGCCATCAAGATCAATAATATTTGCTAAAGAGGCAATAACATAAGCAGGTGCCATAGCTAGGGAGCTAGAAAGCATGCAGCCAGCCATAATTTGAAAATCTAATTCTTTTGCTTTTTTCACCATTTCCAAACCTTGTGTTAAGCCCCCTGCTTTATCGAGCTTAATATTTACCGCTTGAAAATAAGGCCTGAGCCTTTCCAAATCTGCATTTGTGTGCAAGCTTTCATCAGCACAAATAGGAATAGGCGATTGTTGTGGCAAATGATTTTCTTGCCCAGCAGGCAATGGCTGCTCAATTAAAGCGACTTTTGCCCTCATACAAGCATCCATCATTGTTTCATAAAGCTTGCCTGTCCAACCTTCATTTGCATCGACAATTAGCTGAGCATCAGGCCTAGCTTCATATATAGCTTGAAGCCGTTCAACATCTAACCCATCCTCAAGCCCCAACTTGACTTTGAGTAAATCAGCAAATTCATTCTCTTTTGCGCTATTTGCCATATTTTCTGGCGTGTCTATACTTAACGTAAAAGCTGTTTGTAAAAATTGCGGCGGCTTTAATTGTAATATTTCCCAAATCGTTTGTTTTTTCTTCTTACACATAAGATCCCAAAAGGCGCAATCCACCGCATTGCGGGCAGCTCCTGCTGGCAAAATATCTTGGATTTGTTCTGGTGTTCCAGCTAATTGTAATTTTGATTTCACAGACATTATATCTGCCATTACACTCTTAACCGTTTCACCATATCTTGCATATGGGCGACATTCTCCAACCCCTATAAGGCCTTGATCTTCAAGCCTGACCTGCACAACATCAACAGCAGATAATGCGCTGCGGGATATTTGAAAAACACCCTTAATTTCATAAGTTTGATGAAGAATCTCAATATTCATAATCTAGGCTCAGGACATGATGGTTTATCCCATTCTGCACCAATAGATTTACACTATGAACAGGAGAAAAAATGTAGTTACTACTGCTAATTTCAAGCTTTTTTGACGTATTCATTGTGTAAATATAAGGCACCCATTAGGTTTTAATTAAAAGTGGGTTTAAGTTAAAAGCATCATCTGTCAAAAATAAGTTTCAACAATAACAATACTATTCTTCTACTTTATTTTTATCCACTTAATAGTTTTAATTCAAACAATATTGAACAAAATAATCACGTACTGAGCCCAGTTTTCTGTGCTTTTTCAATAATCGCAGCATAAAAGCATTGTGAAAATGAAAAAAGAAACTCGAATTTTTTATAAAGAGATGCTAGAGGTTAACAAAATTTTAACGCAACTTTTAAAGTATATCAAACTAATCTATGTCTAACATCTCTCAAAAACCCCTATTTAATTTTGCGGTTTCAGGCAAAACCTGTTGGGTTACCTGTCTCGGGGACTGGGATATTAGCCTTGTCGAAGTATTAGAGAATCAATGTAGTAACCTTCCAATAAATACGGGAATCGAGCATTTTGAATTTGATATGCGCAATGTTGGTCAGCTTGACGTCAGCATGGCGCATTTTTTAAAAAAACAAATTTCTAAACTCGAATCTTTTGGCTACGAAGTTTCAATCAAAGGCTTAAGTAAAGTCAGAGAAAAACAATTTAATGCTTTACCTAGGCTTGAAGAGCCAGTAATAAATAAACAAGCTGAAGGCTTTTCTTTTACAGCAGCTATAAGCGAAATTGGCCAAGTGCTCGTCGTACTTTGGCGTGAATTTTTATTCATCCTCACAATGATTGGCGTTTTTCTTGCAGGCTCAACCCAGCTCATTATTGGCTGGCTTGTATTCATAGCGACGCTTGGCAAAGTCACCCTTTTTCGGATTCAAAAACAAGTTCGACCTGCTGCTGTCATCACCCATATTGAAAAGGCGGGCGTATATGCCATACCGATTGTTGCTCTCATGTCCTTTTTAATTGGGGGCATTATTGCACAGCAAGGCATTTTTCAACTGCAAAAATTTGGTGCTGCCATTTTCAGTATCGATCTTGTTTCTATTTTGGCTTTAAGAGAGTTAGGTGTTTTATTAACAGCAATCATGGTTGCAGGCCGTTCTGGTAGTGCTATTACTGCAGAAATTGGCGCTATGAAAATGCGTGAAGAAGTAGACGCCTTAAAAGTGATGGGCGCTGACCCTTTTGTTGTGCTTGCATTACCTCGTATTTTAGCGCTTTTTATTGCCCTCCCGCTCCTCACTGTGATATCTGATGTTTTTGCAATGCTTGGCGGGATGGTCGTTGCGTGGATTTATGGCGGCTTTACACCTGCTTATTTTATTGAGCTATTGCCAGCTTCCATAGACCTTACCACTGTTTTTGCAGGCCTTTTCAAAGCGCCCCTTATGGCAATAATCATTGGCGTTATTGCCTGTGTAGAAGGGTTTAAAGTGCAGGCAAATACCGAATCCTTAGGGCGCCGCACAACTGTTTGCGTTGTTAAGTCTATCTTTTTGATGGTTTTCTTAGATGGTATCGCAGCAATTTTCTATGCTGCAATAGATTTTTAAGGCGGTGAAGAGATGACAATAAAAAAGAAACAGAAATACGCGCTTGAACTTGAAGGTGTTAAAACGCGCCTTAATGGTGTCAATATCCACACTGGCGTAGATATGAGCATGCATGAAGGGGAGATTTTGGCTGTTGTTGGTGCCTCTGGCGCGGGTAAATCAGTTCTTTTGAGGGCAATTTTAGGCCTCATCCCAGTGCAAGATGGTGATATTCGAATATTCAATCAATCCATAATAAAAGATGATAAAACTTATGGGGATATGGCAGATCAAATTGGCGTTCTTTTCCAAAACGGCGCGCTATTTTCTTCCTTATCAGTTTTAGAAAATATCATGTATCCCATGCGTAAGCATTTGAATTTAAAAACCAAGACAATGCAAGAAATTGCCATGCTGAGATTAGAAATGGCAGGTCTTCAAGCAGACGATGCCAAAAAATTCCCTACACAGCTCTCTGGCGGCATGGTTAAACGCGCAGCGCTTGCTCGCGCCCTAGCACTTGATCCGAAACTAGTCTTTTTGGATGAACCGACTTCAGGTCTTGATCCAATATCAGCGGGTGCTTTTGATGACAGCTTAAGGGAATTACAGGCAACAATGGGGTTAAGTGTGTATATGATAACCCATGATTTAGAAAGCATTGTTGCAACAGCTGATCGCATTGCTATTTTAGCAGACGGCAAAATGCTCTATACAGGCAAACTAAAAGATGTTTTGCAACTCGACCATCCTTGGATTAAGGATTATTTCCATGGTCAACGCGCACAATTTATTTCAGATAGGGGAATTTAATGGAAAGCCGAGGAAATTATGTGATCGTAGGCGCCTTTGCCCTTGTTGTTTTGACAGCGGCTCTAGGCTTTATTCTATGGTTATCACAATCTCGAGATAATTTTCTAACGAAGCAATATATTGTTGAATTTAAAGGCTCTGTGCAAGGTCTATCAGCCAATGCACCCGTTTATTTCAATGGTATTTCTGTTGGCCGTGTTATTCGAATTTCTTTTAACCCTGATAACCCGCAGGCAGTTAGCGCTTTAATTGAAATTTCAGACGCGACCCCAGTGCGCGTTGATACAAGAGCGCAACTCAACTATCAAGGCGTAACAGGCGTTGCTGATATTCAGCTTACGGGGGCATCAAATACCGCACAAGTTTTAGAGGGCAGCTCAGAAAATCCACCAATAATAATTGCAGAGCCTTCCTTAATCCAAGATTTGATTGCTGGAGGACGCGAAGTCTTATCCGAGGCTCGTATTTTATTAACACGCACCAGTGCAATCTTAGGAGAGAATGGCGGCCTGATTAATTCTTCCATGCGCAATGTCGATAAATTTACAAGTGCATTGGCAGATAATACAGATCAAGTAGAAGAGTTTATGCAATCTGTTGGTGGCGCAGCAAAAAGCATCAGCAAAGCGACAGATCGACTTGATAATATCGTTGCAAAAGCAGATACGCTTGCAGAAGATATTGACACCCAATCGCTTGCAGATACATTTAAAGAGGTGCAGGCATTTACAAATACCATTGCAGGGACAAGAGAAGAAGTTGCTAAAGTTGTTACGAATGCAAATATCATCTCTACTCAGTTAACAACAACAACTGCTAAAATTAACAACATTCTAACAGTTGTTGAAAGTGTTGATGAAGAACAAGTTAAACAACTACTCGGCGGAACTACTCAAACGCTTGATGAATTTAAACTGCTTGCAAATACATTAAATAAAGAGACGACACGATTTGTTGATCGTGTTGAACGCGTGGGTAGCAATATTGAAAAATTTACTGAAGATGATCTCGCTAATGTATCTGGCATGATTGATAAAGGCGGTGAAACGCTTGATGAATATAAAAATGTTGCTATTAAACTTAATCAAGAAATTGAAATATTAGCGAATAGCCTTAATCGCGTTACAGCAGATTTAGAAAACTTATCAAATAGAAGCCTAAAAGATGTGTCTTCAGTGCTACAGGATGCAAAACGTGCAGCTCGTTCTGTAAACAGCGCTGCAAAAAAACTTGAATCAAACCCTCAGAGTATTTTAACTGGCAATAGTACACGCAAACCTACCTTTGATAATAATCGAAGATAGTGAATTGTAAAAAACCAGAAGGTTAAAAATTATTGTGATGTCATTTATTGAGAAGATTATGAATTTAAAACAGTATGTTTGCTTATGTTTCCTGCCCTTAATGCTTAGTGCCTGTGCTTTAGCAGGTGGCAGCAATAAACCTGAAGCAATTATTTATGATCTCAATACCTCAAAAGCTGCTTCTGCGATAAAAGGGCAGCTATCTCGTCAAATTATCATCGCAGAACCCAAAACACTAGAAACCTTAAATAGTAAATCTATCATTGTTAAATCTAGCGCCAGAGGGACAATATCATTTCTTGGTTTAGCAGAGTGGATTGATGTGCTTCCCCTTGTTGTTCAAACACAACTCTTAAGAGGCTTTGAAAATGCTGGCGCTCTTGGTCGTGTTGGTGTGCCTGGAGAGCAATTAAGATCAGATTTATTGCTTGTATCAGATATTAGAAGTTTTAATGTCATTGATAATGGTACACAGCTTATCGCATCTGTTGAAATTTCTGTAAAAATTATCAATGATAATAATGGCGCTGTTCTTGCTGCAAAGCTATTTAAAGCGCAAAAACCTGTAACCATCGCTAAAAGCGATTCTATGGTCGCAAGTTTAAATACGGCTTTCCAAGATGTCTTATTAGATATTGTAAAATGGACGACAGCTAAGTTCTAGGGTCAGGATCTTATTATTTTATTGCTTCTTATCTTCGCTACCAAATTCAAATAGGCGGCGGAACACGCCTGGAGCAATTAAAGAACCGGGATTTATTTGAATAGAAGGATCTGAAAACTTTCCCTCAATCTTATAAGTGACACCAAACAAACCCTCTTCTCTACGATTACCTAAAAGCGCACCAAGTCCTGGTATGCGTTGGAAAAAATTATTGATTGAAAATAAAGGTGTAAATACCCCTCTTAATGATAAATTTTCTTTTGCAAAATTTAAATCTCCTTCAAAAGTAAGGCCAATAGCTTTATTTCTTAGAACAGCATCATCTATATAGTAGTCATTACTACTCTTTAAGCGGAAATAAGTTGAAAAACGATCAATTGGTACTGCTGTTATTACTTTTTCATCAGCCACAATTTTTTTCTCAGTATAAAGCTTATTTAAGAGTTTCTCTCCTGAAATTAGAAGATCGGATGCATCAAGACGGCCATCCTTAAGAGCTAAAGTCTTAGCATCAATTTTACCCCGCCAAATTAATTTACCACCCGTAACTTTTTTATAAATGCCTAAAAATTTGAGGAAAGATCCAGCATCTTGACCTGTAATTTGATATCCTACTTCGCGCCCTTTTTGCAAACCGCCTATTGTAATTGAGATATCTTTTTCTCCGTTTAATCGACCAAATATATCAGCATATTGCACGATGCCTTGTTTCGTTCTAAGGGCAATTTGAACATCATTGATTGTCATGCCATTAAGACCAATAATTTCATCAATTTGAGCTGTAATAGCAATTTCTTGCGTATTAAAATCTTCTTTTTCTGACTTTGCTTCAGCTTGAGCAAACTCAAAATCAAACTGCTTTTGTTGATCATTTCTAGTAAGGTTTTTCTTTTCCACATTAGAATTTAAATATGCAAGTCTCATTATTGATTGAGTTTTTTCTTTACAGCCTGCTTTCTCTGCTTGCATGGTAGAAAGAGGATATATCTCATTATCGCAATTTTGTAATAATGCTTTTTTTATTTTATCTTCTTCTGGCTTTACAATCGCCTTTAATAAAGAGGTAGCGTCAAAAGACTTTCCAGAGATATGAATATTCACATCTTCATCTTGTGCATACTCGCCTTTTAAAGAGAGATTATCACTTCTGCTTGTTTGAAAAAGAGGAAGGTTGAAATTAACATGACCAGATTTTGTTCCAATGCTAACGTCCCCTTTGACCTTGAGCGCTTCTGCATCTAGCTCAAAATTTGTGAGTTTGACTATATCTTTCCCCTCAATCAATTTAAAACTAGCGTAAGCTTTTTTTCCTTTTGGCTTGTCTAAGTCAATCTCTCGGACAGAAAGCCGCGTTGGGGTTAAATCAAGCATAACTTGCGTTGCACCATCAATGGCCTCGCCATCTTGATATTGTACAGTTGCAACAATATCGCCAATAATATTTCTTTTTAAATTCACCCCAAAGCGCTTTTGCAAAGCAGGTGTTAGCGTTAAGCTAGCATTCAGTGTTTCACGCCGTTTCCCTCGATAGCTTTGAATATAACTCAAGGCTATCTTACCATCATCCATAACAGCATGACCGGAGAATTGCACCTGACCTGGAGAAGCAACTAAAGTGAGACTTCCCTTAGAGAGCGTGGGCAGTTTTTTAGATTCAGGGGTGGCAAAATTTTTAATTTCGCCAAATGCATAATAATTCAAATCTTCAGGTGTAATTTGATCTTTTACAGGCATAGAACCATCAATATTTAAAACAAATTGCCCCTTAGTTTCGTCTGCTATCAAACCATTTCTAGATGTTAGCTCTAATGGTTTAGAATCTAAAAGTTGAAACAAGGCTTTATTTGTTCCATTCGCAGATAAACGAGCATTTAATTCAGGTGTTTTGCGGAATATTTTTTCAATATTTATATCGATATTTTTTAACGTAATTTCATCTGATTTTTCCGCCTTGAATGTAGCCATTGCAGCACTCATATCAATAACATCATTCTTCATCGACAAATCTGACACAGGCAATGTTAATTCATAATTTTCGCCATCATTTTGAATATTAAATTTTGAATTTTCAAGTTTTGCAGAAGCTGTTATGGCATCTTGATTTGTTTGAAAAACATCTTTCAAAGGTTGAGAGGCAGGAAGTTGGAACTTGGCATTTAATGCTCTCACATCTCCTGACTGCCATATATTTTCAACAATTTTTGCCAGATCCGTAAAATCGCGGGATAAGGACATAATTTGCTGCCTATTGGCAAAGGGTAGTGAAATTTCACCTGAATAAATGCTGTCTTTATTTGGCAACTCTGCTTTTAAGTTCAATGCTAAATCATTAACATTGAGCTGCGCTTGACTAAACATTAAAGCACCACGGCTTGGGAAAACCATGCCCTCTATGGCAAGTAGGCCTGATTGTGGCTTTGAAAAACTTGCATGATTAAGCTGTAAATTTTGACTTTGAAGTTTAAACGATAGATTTTGTATTAAATTACTTTCTCCTGAGGACAAGCTAATCAATTCAGGATTAATCTCACCTATAATTGTGCCTGTCCCCCACGAACCCGAGGCCTTACCAATTTTCAACTTCAAGCCGCTATCAAAGAGATCCCCTTCGCTAAATAAGGTTATATCCTTTAAAATCGTTTGTCTATTTTCTGCCCCTAAAGTCATTACAGCTTCTTGCATATCAAGATTAATATGCGCCACGTTGATCCTATTTTCAGAATCAACAAAACCATTGAAGTCTAATTTTTCCGCCTCAAATGCAATAGGCATAGATGGCGGTAAATTTACGCCAAGTTGCGCTAAGTTTTGAGGATTTAAATTTTCTCCTTTAACGGTAATAGCGATCTTTTCTTTTGCACTTTTCTCACTTAGTGAGATCGCGATAATAGGCCTTTGAGGCAAAGCCCCTAAAAGAGAAAGAGAAATCTTATCGCTATTATTTTTAAATATTAAGTCTATATTTTCAATGATTTGCTGCGGTTTTTCTTCACCTTTAAAAATAAACTTATCAATAGAAATTTCAGCTTCTTGCATGGGAATGGCGCTAGCTATATCAAATGCGCTGGAAATTTGTTCGCCAACAGCCACACTGTTTTGCTGTATTTTGCTAAGATGAATAGGCTCAAATATAGACTTGGGCAAAATAAAATCAGCAGCTATTTCTTGATTTTCTTCTTTTATCTGCGTCTGCTGTTGTAAAATAGGTCGCCGTTTAGGCAAACCCATCCCCTTATATTTCCCGGAAACCATGATTACAGCAGAAGCTTGCTTTAGACTATTCATCTTCGGCTCTTTCACTGCTAAAGCTTTTGGTGCATCATTTTGTTTGATAGGCTTTTCAACCGAAAAATCAAGCGGATAGCCTTGCTCTATTAAAGCAACCGCATCATGAACTTTCATATGTTTAAGGGTGAAGTTCCCAAATAATATATCCAAAAGCTGCACTTTCATGTGCAACTGCGGAGAAGCAATTTCTATTTTGTTCGTTTCATCTTTTAGAAGAACATCATCGACAGTTACAGTAATAATGCCGCTATCAACGAGAAGGTTTGCAGAAACGAAATCGACACTATAGTTGGGGGCTTTTTGATGAATATAAGTTTGTATGTCATTTTTATACTGAGTGACATCATATGCTTTTTGCGCCACATAAAAATACAAGCAAAATAAGCCAATCACACTCATAGCGAACAGGATAAGCAGGGCTGACATAAGCCCTCTAAATATTCTCATTGACTTTTGCTTAAGCTGTGCCATTTCTTATTTAAATTTCATAACGCCATTTCATGTAAAAAAACATTAAATGAATTAGGTTAAATTTTATCTATCAGTCAGGAGATAATGATGACTAGAGTTACCGTAGGTGACAAAGCACCAGAATTTAATTTGCCAGCAAATGGTGATAAGAATGTGACTTTATCAGCATTCTTAGGAAAATATATCGTCCTATATTTTTATCCAAAAGACGATACATCTGGTTGCACCAAACAAGCCATTGCTTTTACCGAACATAAAGATGCATTTGCCGCGGAAGATACTATCATTATCGGCATGTCCCCAGACACAGCTAAAAAACATGATAAATTCATAACCAAACATGAGCTAGACCTGATTTTAGCTTCAGATGAAGAGAAGCAAATCCTAGAGGCTTATGGCGTTTGGGTGGAAAAAAGCATGTATGGCAAAAAATATATGGGCGTTGAGCGCTCTACCTTCATTATTAGCCCTACTGGTGAAATTGCAGCGGAATGGCGCAAGGTAAAAGTGCCTGGTCACATAGAAAAAGTGCTTGAAAAAGTAAAAGAACTTAAAGCTTAGAGCCTAGTCTCAGTATCTATTTCAAAAAATTTCGTTATTTTTCTATCAAAACTTCATGCTTAATGAAATATTAAAAAATTAGCTTTTGAATAAATATATTATGGCTTCACAGTTTAAATAAAAAATGTCATACTATATTAAAGATAATTAATGGCGAAAAACATGTCTATTTGTGAAATGAAACATAGCTTCTCTTCTCCCTACACATTAAGTGGGACTTTTTGCTATGGTGCACTACTGACATTATCACTTCTCCTTATCGGCCCCTAAGTGATGGGCAGTCTAATATTTTGGGCGCACACTTAGGGGATGATTTCAACCATAGAAATTAGTCCGATATAGGTTAAAAAAAATGACAAATATAAACACATCTTCACAGAACACAAAAATGCAAGATATTATAATTTTCGATACGACTTTGCGTGATGGCGAGCAATCTCCTGGCGCTACCATGACATTAGAAGAAAAGCTTCAAGTAGCGGAACTTTTAGATGATATGGGTGTGAATATCATTGAAGCAGGCTTCCCAATTGCTTCTGAAGGAGACTTTGAAGCTGTATCAAAGATTGCAGAACGATCAAAAAATGCTGTCATTGCAGGTTTAGCACGTGCAATATCTGGGGATATTGACCGCGCTGGCGAAGCCGTCCGCAAAGCTGGACGCGGCCGCATTCATACTTTTGTTTCTACTTCTCCTATTCACTTGAAATATCAAATGAATAAAAGCGAAGATGAAGTCTTAGAGATTATTACAAAAACAGTCACTCAAGCTCGTAATTTAATTGATGATGTTGAATGGTCGGCCATGGATGCTACAAGAACATCTTTGGAATATTTAACAAAAGCGGTAGATCGAGCAATAAAAGCAGGCGCAACAACGATTAATTTGCCTGACACTGTGGGCTATGCAACGCCCGATGAATATTGCAATATGTTCAAGGTCATTAGAGAAAATGTTACTGATTCTGACAAGGTTGTTTTTTCGACCCATTGTCACAATGATTTGGGTCTTGCTGTTGCAAATTCCCTTGCTGGCTTGCATGGCGGGGCAAGACAAATTGAGTGTACAATAAATGGCCTAGGCGAAAGAGCCGGCAATGCTGCATTAGAAGAAATTGTCATGGCGGTAAAAACGCGTAATGATATTTACAACATCCAAACGACTGTAGATGCAAAACAATTGATGCGGGCTTCGAAACTTGTATCTGCCGTTTCGGCCTTTCCTGTGCAATATAATAAAGCGATTGTGGGTAAAAATGCTTTTGCCCATGAATCGGGTATTCACCAAGATGGCATGCTAAAAGATGCATCAACTTATGAAATTATGACCCCTGAAAGCGTAGGTGTTCGCGAAACTTCTCTTGTTATGGGCAAGCATTCAGGACGCCATGCTTTTAAAGACAAGCTTGCTGAGTTAGGTTATGAATTGGGCGACAACGCCTTTTTAGACGCCTTTAAACGCTTTAAAGATTTGGCTGATCGCAAAAAAAATGTTTATGACGAAGATATCGAAGCTTTAGTTGATCAAACAGGATCATCTGAAAGTGAAGCCATTTCTGTTGAAGCTTTAACAGTGATTGCAGGAACCGGCGGCATACAAAAAGCATCAATCACCTTGAATGTCGAAGGCGAGCATATTAGCAAAGAAGCGAGCGGCGACGGCCCTGTAGATAGCCTATTTAATGCTATCAAGGAGATTGTTGGTGATACGCAACATCTTGTTCTCTATCAGGTTCATGCGGTTACTGCAGGAACAGATGCACAGGCCGAAGTCTCCGTTCGTCTTGAAGAAGATGGTAAAATTGCGACAGGACGAGCAGCCGATACAGACACTTTGGTTGCCTCAGCTCGTGCTTATATTAGCGCATTTAACAAGCTTAATGTTAAACGCAATAGACAAGCAGAAAATACGATTGCTGCTGAATAAAATACTTAAATAGACAAGGGAAGACCATGAAGGGGACTATAGTGATTGGGGCGGGTCAAGCCGCTTGCGAAACCATCTTCACCCTTCGTGCTCAAGGCTATAACAAACCGATCACATTGATTGGTAAGGAGCGCTATCTCCCCTATCAAAGACCCCCCTTGTCTAAAGCCTATTTATTGGGTGATTATGATCAACAGCGATTATTTTTCAAAGCAGAAACGCTTTATGAGGATAAGCGAATTGATGTTCTGCTTGATACTGAAGTGATAAACATAGACAGAGCAGCAAACCAGATCCAGCTCGGTGACGGAACATATATGGCTTATGAAAATCTTGTTATCGCAACAGGATCAAGACCAAGACCTTTACCCATGGAAAATGGGGACAAATCGAACCTCTTCACGATTCGTAGCTTAGATGACATTGCACATATTAAGCCTTATATGCAGGCTGATAAAAAAGTTGTTATCGTTGGTGGCGGTTATATCGGCTTAGAATTTGCGTCAGTTGCACGTAAGTTTGGGTTAAAAGTAACATTAATTGAAAGAATGCCCCGAATATTAGCGCGTGTTGCTCGCCCAGAAACAGCAAAAACACTGCATGATACTCATCTTTCTCACGGCGTGGATATTCTCACAGATGTTGGTATTTCCAACTTAAATGCAGTGGATGACAAAATAACGAGCGTCACTTTAACAAATGAGCAGGAATATGAGTGTGACTTTGTTGTTGTTGGCATTGGTGCCCTTGCTAATGATGAATTAGCAAAAGAGGCTGGACTGGAAGTTAACAATGGTATTATCGTCAATGAGCAATGCCAAACATCTGATCCATCGATTTATGCAGCGGGGGATGTCACTCATTTTACCCATAATCGCTATGGCTCAATCAGGTTAGAATCAGTTGGCAACGCAATTGCGCAAGGTCAAATTGCTGCCAAAGCCATCTTAGGAGATGAAAAAGCTTGCTATAATGCCATGCCTTGGTTCTGGTCTGATCAGTATGATGTAAAAATGCAATCTGTTGGGCTTGTGATGCATGATGATGTTGAAGTGATCACACGCATTGGCGAGCGCAAAAATAGTTTTTCATACTGGGTATATGATAAAAACGGCCTTTTAAGCGTTGAAGCGATTAATGATGCAAAGGCTTATCTTATGGCTAAGCGCTGGTTAGAGGCTGGTCTTTCGCCTAATAAAAGTGAAATTGCTGATACACAAAGCAATCTAAAAAATATTACAACATCGCCAATCATGCTTTAGATTTATACTAAAATGACAATAAAACCTTCAAAATGTCGTAATTAAGGCATATATTCCTTAGTAATTTTATATATATGAGGGTTATTATGTCTAATAATCAAGAGCATACAGATACAAATCAATCCCTTACTATTAATACTGATTCCAGCTCAGTTGAGCAAAGCAAACAAGAGCCTGAGATTATTCCACCCCGAAAAACAATTATCGAAAAAAGAAAATCAGGCGGCGGCTTTTGGAAAATGCTAACAATAATCGCCCTATGCTTCGTACTAACTTCTGTTGGCAGCAGTTTTTATGCTAGCTATAAAAGAGATGCTGAATATAGCCTATCAACACATATTGATCGTACCGCTATGAAGCTTTTTAGTGATCGTCAACTAGAAGATAATGAAGTCGCTCTGATTTTAAAGTCTCAGGATGGAAAGCTACTAAAACTAGTCGTAGAAAAAAATGAAGCGGATCAATTTATCAACCAATCACTGAAAGATTTAGAAGAGCAGCGTGCTCTTATTAAACAGCAAATTAGCGATGATGTGAAAAACATGTTTTCCCTCGCTTTTGCTGACCAACAAGAAGATATTGAAAAATATGCCGATTGGTTTTTTGAATGGAAGCGTTCCTATATCATTTTGAAAGAAACACTAACCTCAACTGCAACGCATATTGTGGAAGTTGGAGAAGTTGAAACGCTCAATGTTGCTGTTGAACGTGATCTAAAAAACTATTTCATGACCCATTATCAAGCCCGGGTTCTCAAACCAGAGCTACGCGACCCTGTGATTACAGCTGCCTTTCAGAAAATAGCCGAACGCGCCCACAACAGCTACCGTTCAATGGTAGCGCAAAATGATTTGAAATTACAGCTTTTCTTACAACGCCACACAAATCACTTGCAAGAAATCAGCCTATCAAAAACAGAGCAAGCGATTATGATTGATTGGGATGCACAAAAATGGAAAGCTCCCTCTTATTTGCTTGAAGATCGGGCTATGGATGCCGTGCAAGGGTTTGGCATTATTGCCGTTTCAGGTGTGGCAGGTAGAGCAACATTAGCACCAGTAATACGGGCGGCATCCTCTAGAGCTATTGGTGCTTTATCCACACGATTTGCTTCTGCAATTAGCACAGAGGTTATTTTTGGTGCTAAAGGCGCTGTTGGCGGCAGTGCCGTCAACCCTGGTGGTGGCACAATCATTGGGGCCATTTTGGGCGTCGGCATTGGATTATTCGTTGATTATCTCGTTAATGAAGCACAAGAGAGCATCAAAAGAGATGATTTTGTCAAAGCAAATACACAAGCCTTAGAAGCAACGAAAGCGCTTTGGGAAAATAAACTTTCTGAGGGCTTGCATAATGCGGTGGATATCTGGTTTGATGATACAAGGATTGCCATTGTCAAAAGCCAAACAGAAACATAACTTTTAAAATAGGAGCATAGAATGATTTTTAAAGCACTGAAAACAGTCGCAATTATAAGTGTATTATCCCTTTCAAACCTCAGTGCAATCGCTCATGACGGTGTTGAAATGGGCAGTGAAATGTCAGCACGCCACTATGTCATGAAGTCAGTCGCTTCTGCTGCATCTGTCGCAGTTCCCATGTTGAAGGGAGGAGAATTTGATAAAAATGCAGCGACTTTAGCAGCTGCGAGTATGGCTGCAGCCGGCAATGCTTTTCCCTATTTATTCACAAATGAAGATGCAGGCTCTGAAGGCACAAAAGCAAGCGCAAATATTTGGTCTGATAAAGCAGGGTTTGATTCTATTTCATTACAAATGGCAAATGCGGGTCATGACGCTTATGTGGCCGCAAAAGCAGGTGATGAAGAAGGGTTTAAAGCTGCATTTGGTCAAGCGATGAAAACTTGCCGTGCTTGTCACTCTAAATATCGTGAGAAATAATAATAAATATAAAGGCTAAAAGATCGTATGAAAAAAGCATTTTTACATTATTTGATTTCCTCATGCTTTTTATTAGCCTGTTGTATAACGCTTATAGTTTGGCCTTGGCGCAGCATTTCAGAAAAAGATTTTGAAGGGCTAAAAGCGAATATTGAAAATGGAGCTTATATTTATAATGCAGCTGGCTGCCATTCGTGCCATTTAGATGAAAATAAGAGCGAAGACCCACATTTACTCGCTGGCGGCCATATTTTAAAATCTGATTTTGGCAACTTCATAGTCCCCAACATCTCCCCACACCCGATAGCAGGCATTGGTAATTGGACAAGGTTAGAATTTGCAACAGCACTTGTTGATGGCGTCTCCCCGAAGGGACAGCATTACTACCCCGCTTTTCCCTATACGTCTTATGCCCAAATGAGTAAGCAAGATATTGTGGATCTATTTGCCTATATCAAAACTTTGCCTGAAATTTCCACGCCTACCCCCTCCTCTGATATTAAGTTCCCATTCAATATCCGCTTAGGATTAGGGCCATGGAAATTATTTTTCCATTCTAAACAAGGTCGAAATAGTGGCTTGAATAATGAGATTAGCTTAGAGCGTGGCGCTTATATTGTTGAAGCTTTAGCTCATTGCGGAGAATGCCATACACCACGGAGTGTAAACGGATCGCTTATTCATAATAAAGCCTATTCAGGCGTAAATTCTGCACAGGGAAGAGGCGCAATCCCTAATATCACTCCCCACGAGAATGGCATTGGTTCTTGGAGTGAAGAAGAGATTGTAGAATATCTAGCTTCTGGATTTACACCAGAATTTGACTCAGCAGGAGGCAATATGGCTTCAGTTATTGAGAAAACATCTAAACTGACTGAAGAAGATATAAAATCCATCGCCCTTTATTTAAAGTCATTACGCCCCCTGCCCTAGGTAATTTTCATTACACTTTACAACTATATCTTAAATTGTAAAATTTTTTATTAAGTTATATTATAAATCGATACTAACTAATTTATATCGCCTTAAGGGGGAGTTGAACTAAGGGTGGAAACTCGGTTTTCAATCAACAAGAGCCAAGACTCTCTTCAATAATTGAGTTCATATCTTAAATCATCAAAGCTATATTTAAGCAGAGCGAAAATTTTTCAGATTCTCTAATTGGGATATAATAATTAATACAATTTTTATAACTTTCCTTTTATTTCTGAACAGCCAAATCCAATTCAATTCTTAGGGGTAATTATGGTCTATAAGCTAAAAAAAAATATTATTACAATCATCTTAGTGATCTTATCAACGCAAATAGCCAATGCCAAAACTATTAAAATATTAGCAACATCAAATTGGGTTAGTGAAGCTGAATTAGAGCTTAGCAAAAAATTTGAAGAAGAAACGGGTATAAAGGTCGAATATGAGCTGATAAAAGCAAGTGACTATCGCGATACCCTCACTTACTATTTAAACGTCGGAGACACTCCTGATATATTTATGGGACAAAGCGGGTATAGTGATCTTCTTTCCTATGATATTAAAGAGACAGCACTTGATTTAAGCAACCAAAAATGGGCTTCTAGACTTGATCCATTAGTTGCTGAAACTTCAAGTCTAGATGGCACATTGTATGGGCTTACCTATTCCAATATTTCAGGATCCACAAGAGCGATAAATTATAATAAAACACTTTTTAAAAAATATAATGTAGATGCGCCAAAGTCTTTTAAAGAGTTAAAAAAAGCATGCGCAATATTTAATAAAGCTGGTATTCAACCAATTTACCAACCCTTTGCCGACGTTTGGCATCAAGTATTAATGTTTGCTGAATTAGGTCCAAACTATGCAGCGAAAACACCTGATCTTGCTAAAACACTCAATCAGAACAAAGCAACATTTCTAGAAAATCAGGCGATGCTGAAAGCATTATACCAGATTGTTGATCTTTACAAAGCGGACTGCTTTGGGAAAACAGCATTAACGGATAGTAATGCGGATTTACCTAAAGCCTTTGCACAAGGTGATGTTGCGATGGCTTTTACCACCATAACATTTTATAACTCTTTGAAACAGCTAGATGCTAATTTTGATATTAATAGCATTGGGCTTTTTACGCATCCCCTAGGCGATAATAAACATCTCGGCATCAACCCTGCAGGACCAACAAAATTTGTCTATGCATATGGAGAAAATCAAAAAGAGGCGTTGCACTATCTTGATTTTTTGACTTCTAAAAATAATATGGAAACTGTTCTATCTCATCCAAAGGGCAAAAAAAGCTTGCCTCTTATAAATATTAAGCCCAATTTCCCGCAATATGTTATCGATTTTTTAGATGAATATCGTGAAAAAAATGGGATTGTTTTGCAAACAGCAATTAATTATATCAATCCACAATGGATGGATATTGGCGCTGATATATCTAAGATGGTTCAAGGCAATATTACGCCAGAAACAGTGTTAAGAAATATAGATATTCGCCGCGCTACCGCGGCCATAGAAGCTGGCGATCCTGCATGGTAATTATTTTGGCAATTTATTTACTCTCACATCAGCAATCTTTGTGAAAGAAATAGTCGCAAAAAAGACGATAGTTTTTATAAAAAAATAGCGAGATAAGACAATTTTCTAATCTCGCTACTTGTAATTCTGGGAAATCAAAATACAAAAAACATTAAACAAGACTTGCGCAGAATTTTTGAATGCGCTTACAAGCCTCTTCTAGATTTTCAGTAGAAGTCGCATAAGAAATGCGGAAATTACCTGGCGCGCCGAAAGCACTACCCTGCACAACAGCAACCCCTTCTTGCTCAAGCAAAGCAGTGACGAAGTCTTCATCAGTCTCTAACAATTTGCCATCAGCTGTTTTCTTTCCTAAACAATCTGCGCAAGATGGGAAAACATAAAATGCGCCCTCTGGTTTTGGGCAAGATATGCCATCTGCATTATTGAGCATTTCAACGACCAAATCACGACGCCCTGTAAAGACTTCATTACGCTCTGCAATAAAATCTTGCGGCCCATTTAACGCTTCAACAGAAGCATATTGACTGACTGATGTTGGGTTTGAAGTTGTTTGCGATTGCGCTTTGCGCATATTTTTAATCAGCTCTTCAGGCCCTGCACAATAGCCAATGCGCCAACCTGTCATAGCATAGGATTTTGACACACCATTCATTGTTAATGTGCGCTCTTTAAGTTCAGGTGTAACTTGAGCGATGGTTGCATACTCAAAGCCATCATAAACAAGATGCTCATACATATCATCCGTTAAAACCCAAACATTAGGATATTTCTTTAGCACTTCACCCAAAGCTTTAAGTTCAGATGCCGTATAGGCAGAGCCTGTTGGATTAGATGGAGAATTTAAAATAAGCCATTTAGTTTTATCGGTAATAGCCGCTTCAAGCTGATCTGGCTGAAGTTTAAAACTATTTTCTGCCGTCGCTAAAACGCTAACGGGTTCGCCCCCTGTTAGTAATACCATATCAGGATATGAAACCCAAAAGGGAGCAGGTATAATCACTTCATCACCTGGATTGAGTGTTGCTAAAAAAGCATGATAAATAATAGGTTTTCCACCTGCTGCTACAAATGTTTCCGCAACAGTATATTCTAAGTCATTATCTCTTTTAAATTTTGCAACAATAGCTTCTTTAAGCTCTGGAATGCCGTCCACTGCCGTATATTTCGTCTTGCCTTCATTAATAGCCTGAATAGCTGCCTGCTTAATATTATCTGGCGTATCAAAGTCTGGCTCACCAGCACCAAGACCAATAACATCACGCCCCGCCGCTTTAAGCTCTCGCGCCTTTGTAGACACTGCAATTGTTGCTGAAGGTTTCACACGACCTAGAGAATCGGCAATAAAAGCCATTTTTTACTCCTGCTTTTTTATATTCATGTTGATGCTTATAAGACTTTGCTTGCTAAATGCAATATTTCATAGCAAAAAAGGGAGGATTATCTTTGGAAGAGCCTTCTCATGAACACATTATATTCCATGCAAAATTCTGGAAATAGCTATAAATGCCGCCTCATTTCAGCGCTAACACAGCAAGATTTAAACGTGATCAATGTAGACCCGAAACGCGGAGATACGCGGAGTGAAAGCTATTTAAAGCTTAATACTCTGGGCAAAGCGCCGATTTTAATAACGCAAAATAATGCAATTATTTCAGAGTCTAATGCGATTTTATTTTACCTTGCTCAAAGCACGAGCTTTTGGCCGGAAGATGTTGTTTTACAAACAAAAACATTATCTTGGATGTTTTTTGAGCAATATGATCATGAGCCAAGTATCGCGGTTCGCCAATCAGCCTTGATGCGCGGTGAAACGGATGAAGCCTTGCTTCAAAAACTTGAATATAAGGGTTATCGTGCCTTAGATAGAATGGAAGAGCATTTAAAAGACAATAGCTACTTTGGTGAAGAACAGCCTTCAATTGCTGATATTGCCCTATTCGCTTATACCCATAATGCCCATAAAGGCGGGTTTGACCTTGACAAATATCCAGCTATCTTAAATTGGATAGAAGCAATTCAATCACTTGCACATTTTAAAAGCTATGAATGGCAAGCTGCTTTACATAAGGAATTCTCTAATTCATGACACGACTTCAAGGTAGTTTTTGTCTATTTGGCACCTCTCTAATATGGGGAATGGCTTTTATAGCTCAATCAACAGGCATGGAATCCATTGGGCCCTTCACCTTTATTGCCGTTCGCTTTTTGCTTGGCGCACTTGCCCTTTTGCCTTTTGCAATTTACCAATGGCGTCAACTTGATCAAAAAAATAAACCTCAAGTCATAAGATGGTCTTTGATAGCAGGAAGCTTTTTATTTGCAGGAGCATGCGCCCAGCAAATTGGCCTCCTAAGTACAAGCGTTACAAATTCAGGTTTTTTAACCTCTCTTTATGTGCCGTTAGTGCCTATTTTCATGCTCTTCTTATTCAGAACACCACCGCATATTATTGTTTGGCCTGCTGTTACTCTTAGTTTTTTAGGCACATTCTTAATTAGCGGCGGTGATATTATGCAGATAAACCGTGGTGATATGTGGCAAATCTTAGGCGCCTTCTTTTTCACAGGCCACATTATCTCTCTTTCCTATGCGATGAAAGCATTGCCAAAAGCTGTTTTAATTTCTTGCGGACAATTCATTTTTGTTTTTATTGCAGCTGTCCCCCTAGCTTTTACATTAGAGAGCCCTACTATTGATGGGGTTCTTAATTCTTGGCCAGAACTTGCGTTTACAGGATTTATATCCAGTGGCATTGCATTTTTATTGCAAATGGTTGGCCAAAAAGTTGTACCCCCTTCACAAGCGACTTTAATCATGGCGATGGAAGCTGTTTTTGCGGCTGTTTTTGCATGGTTAATCTTGTCAGAAGAATTGATGCCCATTGCTTATTTGGGATGTGGGCTTATTTTTGTAGCAACTTTACTGGTAGAAATTGTGCCTGAAATTTGGAAAAAAGATAGAGCCCATCAATAATCTGAAATAGAAAATGGAATATCAAATGAAAATCACATGTTTAGCTGGATCTATTCGGGCAAGCTCATTTAATAATGTAGCAGTAAAGTCATTTGCCTTTATTGCTGAAGAAGCTGGACATGAATGTGATATTATTGATCTTAGTGATTATCCCCTCCCCTTATTCAATCAAGATGAAGAGGAAGAGAGCATCATTGCAATAGCTCAGAAATTAGCTGATCGGTTAAATAATAGTGATGCTGTTTTCATCTCTTCTCCAGAATATAATGGCTCTGTTTCCCCCTTATTAAAAAACACCCTTGATTGGATGTCACGGACCCCAAACAAACCATATCAAAACAAAATATTCGCTATTGGTGCAGCTTCTCCAGGCGCATTAGGCGGTATACGGGGTCTCGCTCATTTGCGCGATATTCTCACTAGCGTTGGGGCTATTGTTATTCCTAAAATGTTGACGATAGGCGGTATTCAAAATTTAATGGATGAACAGGGTCTTGCTGTTCAAGAACGCCAAAAAAATCAAGTGGAGAGCATGTTAGATTCTATTGAAAAACTGCTATAGGCTATTATAGTTGTAATAAGGTTATTCTTGATTCCAATACTGAAAATTGGATTAACCTTGTTACACCAAATTATCGCCTAAAATATTTTATAGCATTAAAAAGAGTTTGCAATGCCGATAGAAGATATATCCTATCGCTATATTCGAGAAAAAGCGCAAGCACGCATTATACCTAGTATAAATGAGTTCATCCAAACAGAACAAATAAAAGTTTGGTGTATAGCGCTTTTCCTTGGTGCACTTGTTGGTATCGCCGCTACTTTATTTCGTCTTGGCATTGGTGCTGTGCAATGGATATGGCTAGGTGACAGCTCTGAATCGGCTATGGGCAGCTTAACTACGCAAACAGAATGGTATTTTCTATTCTTTCCTCCTATCATTGGCGGGATTATTGTGGCTGCTCTGATTAGCTATCTGTGCCCTTTAAAAAGACCTGAAAATGTATCTGACGTGATTGAGGGGCGAGCAAAAGCTGGAGCAGATTTAACCCTAAAACGCGGCCTATCCAGCGCCTTAGTGAGCGTAATATCTCTTGGATTTGGGGCAAGTTCCGGTCGAGAAGGCCCTGTTATTCATCTTGGCGCCAGTCTTTCAGCTTGGTTTTATCGTCATTTTGATCTGTCCAAAATTAATATGAAAATGCTTTATGCCTCTGGTGTTGCCGCTGCAATATCTGCATCGTTCAACGCCCCTATTGCAGGTGTTATTTTTGCGCATGAAGTTATTTTACAGCATTATTCAATTCGTACATCTGTACCTGTTGTCATTGCCTCAACCATTGCCTCAGTCATTGCGCGCGCTGCCTTCGGCGCAGAAGTAACATTTTCTATTCCAGCCTATCAAATTACATCCTATTGGGAATTTCCTGCTTTTATTTTACTAGGCGTTACCTGCGCGGTTGTTGCTGTTTTATTTCAGCTTTCACTTATCATGACAGACTGGACATCACGTCAACTTCGCGTTCCTATTTGGACAAAGCCCATCATGGCTGGCATTTTAGTGGGCAGCATAGCCATTCATTACCCACAGATTTTAGGCGTGGGCTATGCCGCAACAGACGCTGCTTTAAATCAAGAATTATCTATTTCAATCATGCTTGCTTTAATTTTGGTAAAAACAATTGCGACTTCGATCACTTTAGGCGGCAAGTTTGGCGGCGGCATTTTTTCTCCAGCTCTTTATATTGGCGCTATGGCAGGCGGCAGCTTTGGGCTTATTGCAGCTCAATTTTTCCCTGAAATGGCGTCCAGCCACGGGCTTTATGCTATATTAGGCATGGCCGCCGTATCAGCTGCACTTTTGGGCGCGCCCTTTTCAACTACGCTTATTGTCTTTGAACTAACTGGCGGCTATACACTTTCAATCGCTTTACTATTAACCGTTGCAATTTCAACAGGCTTGCATTTAGCCTTTCATGGCCGCTGTTTTTTCCATTATCAACTTGAAATGCGTGGACAATTTTTGCAAGAAGGCCCCCATCGCGAAGTTGTAAAAGTGATGTCTGTGCAGGATTTCATGGAATTGCTAGACTATAATGATAGAAGAGACTTTGATCCAGACCTTGAAGAGGAATTTGTCCTTTATACAGATACGATGGAAGTTGTATTGCAAGCCTTTGAAACAACTAAAAAACCAAGACTTGCAGTTGTTCGCAAAACCACTGATGTTGACTTTCGCTTAATGGGTTGGGTTACACATGTTGAGGCGATGCGTAGTTTTAATTCAGCATTAATCGCAGCCAGCAAAGAAGAGCATCGCTAATATTATTTCATTCTCTATACTTGTCAAAATAATCATCTAACTTGCAAACCATAATATTTCTTCTAGATTTGCATTGAATAACTACCATATCAAATACCTAAAATCTGAGCGTAAAACAAATAAAAGAGTTTTACATTTGCTATGAGTTTTGTAAGCTGTTTTTAAAATAAGAAATATATCGGAGGATTGTATGACAACGATTATTGAGCAGCTGGAACAGCGCCGCGAGGAAGCACGTATTGGCGGCGGACAAAAGCGAATTGATAATCAGCATGCAAAAGGCAAGCTCACAGCACGCGAGCGTTTAGAAGTCTTGCTTGATCCCGATAGCTTTGAAGAATATGGTATGTTTGTGGAACATCGCTGTATAGAATTTGGCATGGATAAACAAAAAATGCCCGGCGATGGCGTTGTTACAGGTTGGGGCACGATCAATGGCCGCCTTGTTTATGTTTTTGCAAAAGATTTCACTGTTTTTGGCGGCTCTCTCTCAGAAGAACATGCAAATAAAATCAATAAAATTCAAGATATGGCGTTAAAAAATCGTGCGCCGATTATTGGTCTTTATGATTCAGGTGGCGCAAGGATTCAAGAGGGTGTTGCAGCCCTTGGTGGCTATGCTGAGGTCTTTCAACGCAATGCGATTGCCTCTGGGGTCATTCCTCAAATCTCTGTTATCATGGGACCGTGTGCAGGCGGAGATGTCTACTCCCCAGCCCTCACTGATTTCATTTTCATGGTCAAAGACACAAGCTATATGTTTGTCACAGGCCCTGATGTGGTGAAAACGGTCACAAATGAAGAAGTTAGTGCTGAAGAGCTAGGAGGTGCTTCCATCCACGCAGTTAAATCATCCATAGCTGATGGTGCTTTTGAAAATGATATTGAAACTTTATTGCAAATTCGCCGTTTGATGAATTTCCTCCCCTCCAACAATACTTCTGGCGTACCAACTATTTCTACCTTTGATGATGTAACGCGCATTGAAAAATCGCTCGACACGCTTATTCCCGACAATGCTAACAAGCCATATGATATGAAAGAGCTGGTAGAAAAAATTGTCGATGAGGGTGATTTTTTTGAAATAGCACCCACCTTTGCCCGCAATATTATTACCGCTTTTGGCAGGGTTGATGGGCGTACTGTTGGCATTGTTGCCAATCAACCCATGGTTCTTGCTGGTGTGTTAGATAGTGACGCTTCGCGCAAAGCCGCTCGATTTGTCCGATTTTGTGATTGTTTTGACATTCCAATCATCACCCTTGTTGATGTCCCTGGTTTTTTACCGGGCACAGCGCAAGAGCATGGCGGCTTAATCAAGCATGGTGCAAAGTTGCTCTACGCTTATTCAGAAGCGACAGCACCTAAGATTACCGTCATTACACGCAAAGCCTATGGCGGGGCATATGATGTGATGGCATCCAAACATTTGCGTGGCGATGTAAACTATGCATGGCCTACCGCTGAAATTGCAGTAATGGGGGCTAAAGGCGCCGTAGAAATTATCTTTCGTAAAGATATTGGCGATGAAGCAAAAATTGCTGAACATACTAAGAATTATGAAGACCGTTTTTGCTCTCCCTTTGTTGCAGCGGAAAGAGGCTATATTGATGAGGTTATAAAACCGCAGTCAACCCGTCGACGTATCGCCCGTGCCCTTGATATGCTGAAAAATAAGCAACTCGAAAATCCTTGGAAAAAACATGATAATATGCCGTTATAAATAATCAGCCATCATTTAATCATGCTATATTCAACTTCTTTGGTTTTTCATAACTTTTATAAAAGAGCCGTAAAATGGCCCTGCTTAATATTGGATGAAATTAATCGTACAAATCTTTTCATTACCGCGTTAGTAAATGAAAAGATAAACTTAAAGCTGCCTCAATAAAACATTTTTAATAAAAATTTAATGTTATTTATAAGCGATTTACAATTTTTATGCATGTAAGTGGTGTATTTACCCAGATCGAGGCTTAACATTAACACTTCTCTAACCGCATTCTATTAATATAACTAGAAAATATATGGAATTATGGATTTGAAGATGGCAGCTGCAAAGAAGAAAAAATTTCCTGAAAATGATTACATTGTTATTGAAGAAGCATTATCATCCTCAAAAAGAGGAAGATGGTTTTTAGATCAATATGTACAGCGCAATGCAAAAACTGATGCTGGACAAATGCTCAATAGCATTAGCCGTCTTACAAATTTAGTTGAAAACCAAGAGACAAAACTTCAAACAGTTATGAGCCCAATTGATATTGAGCTTGTTAAAAAAGCGCTTGGTATTGTTGAGCAATATCTCTCAGCTAGCGGCCAAGAGTCACTTGTAGGCTTAGCTCATGACCTTGAGCAAAATGCTAATATGCTATCAACTTCTGCAGAAAATTTAATCCTTGCTGCTGCGAACATGAAAATGGGTAAAGTTGATGACAATACCTTTGCGCAAGTTGTAGCTGAAGCAGAGCGTATTCAAGATGCACGCCGATTCACACAAAGTGCAAAGTCAAAAATCGCAACACTCTTTCAAGCTCTTTCTCTATTAGAAGGACATTTAAGAGAAGTTTGCGGCGAACCGTCACAAGTAAATTCTTCAGATAATAGCCAAGTAGCTACACCGCAAAAAGGTGAAGAAGCTCAAAAAAAAACATCTTTGAATGAAGTTGAGCAACCAAATGCTGTAAAAGAAATCTCGGCAGAAGAAGTTGTGAAAGAAGGCCAACCCCATAAAACTGAAGATATCGTCCCTTCAGAATTTGCAAAAAAAGAAGAAACAACTTCTCAAGCAGATGATAGAAACGATGATGATGACAGTGATGGTGGAACGCCTGCTCTAAATAATGAATTGAATGGATCTGATGAAATGAGTGAAGCAGATCTTGAAGCGCTATTTGCTTCTAAAGAAATTCAGTCTCAAGCACAATCTATCAATGATAAGGCACAATCACAGCTCTACAAAGAGCGCATCAACAAGCAATCTATAGAAAAATTAGCTGAGAAAATGGTTGGCCATGTAAAGACATCTTTTCAAGCAAGCATCGCTGATAAGCAAATGCAATTTTTTGCCGGCAACGAAGCTGTGTCACTAAAATTTAAAACTGTATAGTATAGCAGTCTATTTTTTACAAAAGCGCTTTAATATCATCCCAAGTGTGTATCTGTTTCAAGCGCTTTTGTTAACATAGCTGCATCAATATTACCGCCCGATAGGGTTACAGCTACTGTTTTTCCTGATACATCAATTTTCTTAAACATAAGAGCTGCCAAACAGACCGCGCCACCAGGCTCAACTATTTGTTTCAATTCTGTAGCAGCAAAATTAACCGCACTTAACGCCTCTTCATCACTTACGCAAACAGCTGATTTTAAGAGTTTGTTGTTGATTTGAAATGTCAACTCTCCAGGCTGAGGCGTAATGATTGCATCACAAATAGATCCTGATAACTTTGTATTTTTTTCGCGTTTCCCTGATATGAGTGAACGCGCTGTATCATCAAAACCCTCAGGCTCTACAGCATATAAATCAACTTCAGGGTAAAGGGCAGAAAGTGCAGTTGATACACCAGCGGTTAAACCACCACCGCCACAGCAAATTGCTACAAGATCAGGTTTTTTACCAAATGCCTTCAACTGCTCTGCAATTTCTAAACCTACCGTGCCCTGGCCTGCCATAATATTAAAATTTTCAAAAGAATGAATGAGCGTCGCTTGTTTTTCTTCCGTAATCTGTTTGATTAAGACTTCTCTGTCCACTTTACTACGGTCAAAATGAATAATTTCTGCGCCATAGCTTTTTGTCCGTCTAATTTTAATTTCTGGTGCATCTTCCGGCATCAAAATTGTTGCTTTTATACCAAATTCACGAGCAGCTAAAGCAACACCTTGCGCATGATTGCCAGAAGAACAAGCTGTTACGCCTGCTAGCCTCTCAGATGCGCTAAGTTGGGATATTGCATAATATGCCCCTCTAAATTTGAACGAACCTGTGTGCTGCATATTCTCGCATTTAAACCATATATCTGCATTCAGCGCTTTATCTAATTTCTGAGATTTTGCTAAAGGCGTTTGAAAGATATGACCTTGTAATGCTTTTTGTGCTTTTTGAACGTCAACAATACCGAAACTATCTGTCATTATTTATGATCACTTTTTGAAATTGGAGATAAATGCCCTAAAAATTGCTCAGCGGCTTTTTCCCAAGTAAATGTTTTTGCAAAATCAACACATTTATTTTTATCTATCGCTAAGGCTTCGATGCAGGCCGATTTAAGGTCTTCATTCAACACACCCACATCATTGTCACCAATAATATCTAAAGGGCCTGGGACAGGAAAAGCCGCTACTGGTAAGCCGCTCGCCAAGGCTTCGATGATAACAACCCCAAATGTATCTGTTTTACTCGGGAAAACAAAAACATCCGCACTACAATAATGAGCTGCAAGCTCCTGCCCCCGCTTAGGGCCAACAAAAGTAACATCTTTATATTTTTTCTTGAGCTGTTCTAGAGCCGGGCCTCCACCTACAACCAATTTTGATCCTTGTAAATCTAAATTTAAAAAAGCTTCAATATTTTTTTCGACAGCAACTCGACCAACATAACAATAAACAGGGCTTTCTAACGAAATTGCTTTGCTATGATCAGGGCTAAACTGTTTTGCATCAACGCCCCTACTCCAATTTTTTAAATTTTTAAAACCCCAATGTGTCAACTCCTCACGCACGGTTTTTGTAACAACCATCACCCCATGAGAAGGTGCGTGAAACCATCTTACAAAACGATAGCCCCATTTAAGAGGTATAGGAAAGCGCGCTTTAATATATTCAGGAAATTTCGTATGGTAAGAAGTGGTAAAAGGATAGTTGCTTTTCACACAATATCGACGCGCTAAGATGCCCAGCGGCCCTTCGGTTGCAATATGAATATAATCAGGGTTGATAGTTTTAATTTTATTCGAGATTGACTTAGGTGTTGTAAGACTGAGCTTGATTTCTGGATAAGTAGGCATTGGAAATGTTTTAAATTGATCCGGCGCAATAACATGAAAATCATAACCCATCTCAACAGCTTCATCACGCATCCTGGTTAAAGTTCTAACGACACCATTAATTTGTGGCTCCCAAGCATCCGTAATAAGGAGAATCCTTGAGCCTTTAGGCGGTAGCATATTTTCCATATCAATCAGCCAATCTATTATCTAGGCTCAGAGCCTATTAATTTTGTTCAATTCTGTTTGAATTAAAAGTATTAGGTGGATGAAAATAAAGTAAAAGAATAATTTTTCTATTGTTGAAACTTTATTTTTGACAAATGATGCTTTTAACTCAAACCCAAAGGGCACCATATATTTACACCATGAATACGTCAAAAAAGCTTGAAATTACCAGTAGTTCCAGCGCTTTATTTCCTTTTCACAGTGTAAATCTATTAGTGCAGAATGGACTAAGCTAATAGGCTCTGAGCCTAGG
>WTKA01000043.1 GCA_011524605.1 Hyphomicrobiales bacterium
TTTAAAGATGCCTCAAGCGTGGAAAGACTTTTGTCCGCTTTTGTAATTTCATAGGAAAGATCAGATGAAGTTTTGGATATGAGATCAGCTCTGCTTTTAAAAGCAACATTGTTGCCGCTTGCATTGGGATCAATTTCACCTGTAATATTGAGGTCAGAAAGGCGCTGGCTTTCAGCCGCAGCTTGCTTTTCAAATTGAATTGAGGCTCTTTGAAATGAGCTTAGGACAATCGTATTCATTTCACTTCTTTCTGAAGTTTTTTACTAACTAAAGGGCATTTTTATTTTTTTCAATTTTATAATTTGCGAGGATTTGATTTAAATTTTATCAAAAAAGACGGTTAATTTCCTATTAATGAAAAGAGCTCGGGGGGGGGGGATTTCAAGTTGATTATGTCTGAACTAGCCCAATATTAGTATTGAGAAAAAATTGTGAGAATATAGGGCCGCATGCAGCCCCAATTGCTCTTGCATTTCTGCCAATGCTGCCAGCTTCAATTTGAGGAGCAATCAAGCCTCTCATATCTTGATTTGTCAAATATCTACGCGTACGCTCGACCAGCTCTTCACGCACATATGTAGGCAATGAGCCATCTATGATTATCGCTTCAAAATCAATAACCGAACATGCGGATAATGCTGCTTTGGCTAGCTCTTGCGCTGTTTGTGTGATCCATTGATCAACATATCTAGAAGCTTCAGACCAGTCTTGGGGGGCTTGCCATAAAATCTCTGGGTTAAGGTCTGCTTGTTCAAGTCTTCTTTCAAGTAGATATAATGAAGCAGTATCAATAAGTTGCCGGCTTTCACCATTAGGCCCAACCCCTGGTATCGCGCCTAAAGCTCCTGCATTCCCTTGGTTCCCTTCAAAAACAGAATGATTAAGAACAATGCCGCCACCTATATAGGTTGCTATGAAAAAATAGGCGTAATCTTTAAATTGCTTTCCTCGACCAAATACATGCTCTGCTTTACAGGCAGAAGTCGCGTCATTTGCAATATAGATTTGAAGATTTGTTATACGTGTCACTTCGTCTAATAAATTAACATCAGCCCAGCTTTCAAATTCTTCATAAAGACCAATTTCATTACTTTCTGGGTTAGATAATTCTAATGGTGCAGCCACCCCAATCCCGCAAATTCGTTCTCTCTGATTGGGAGGTAAGTTAAAGACCATACTGTGAATTGCTTCTTTAAGAAAATTAATTATTTCTATACGCTCTGGTCGTTTGTAACTAATACTGGCTTGTTCAATAATGTCTCCTGTAAATCCAATCAACATAAGCTCTGAACTTCGGCGACCTATTTTCAAACCAAAAGAAAGCACGCCTTTTGCTGCTAGCCCTAGGGGTATGGATGGCTTACCAACGCGCCCACCTCTTTTGGGTTCACCACGTTCTAGCAATCCATCACTTTCTAGTTTTCTTAAAATGACAGAAACAGTTTGTGAGGATAAGCCTGCAATGCGAGAAAGGTCGCTGCCCGGCATAGGGCCATTTCTAAGTAATAAAGATAGTAGAAGGCGCTCATTATAGTCCCGAAGACCGCTTTGATTTATCCCGCCACTAAAAGATATGGTTTTCTGCATATTCATATTTTTACTTTATACAAAGAATGCATATTACACAAACGTATAAAAACAATCTTTATATAAAATCCTCCCAAACCCAAAGGTAATGCACATTAATTAATAAATCAACTTGATTTATTAATTGACATTTAGGGTTATATGAAGATACAGTAGAGATGTTCATAACAAATTGCACAATGTTGAGGAGGTCTTATGCATTGTGTAATAATTAAGGAGGTTTTTATGAATAAATCAATTATTTCTATTATTACAGGTACAATTTTAGCGACAAGTGCAGCAATATTGCCAGTGCAAGCGGATGGCCACAAAATTGGCGCATGCCTGATCACTAAGACAGATACAAATCCATTTTTTGTTAAAATGAAAGAAGGCGCAACAGCTAAAGCAAAAGAACTTGGCGTAGAGCTTAAATCTTTCGCTGGTAAAGTTGATGGCGATCATGAAACTCAAGTTGCTGCTATTGAAACTTGTATCGCCGATGGTGCGAAGGGCATTTTATTAACAGCTTCTGATCCATCTTCAATCGCAACTTCAGTAAAGGAAGCGCGTGATGCTGGTCTTGTTGTGATTGCTCTTGATACACCTCTAAGTCCGATTGATGCTGCGGATGCTACATTTGCTACAGATAATTTCTTAGCAGGTGAATTAATCGGTAAATGGGCGGCAGCCTCTTTAGGTGATGCTGCTAAAGATGCTAAAATTGCTATGCTTGATCTTGCAATCAGTCAGCCAACAGTTGGCGTATTAAGGGATCAGGGGTTCCTTCAAGGCTTTGGCATTGATCTAGTAGATCCGAATAAATGGGGTGATGAAACTGATCCTCGTATTGTAGGTAACGATGTGACTGCTGGTAATGAAGAAGGCGGCCGCAAGGCAATGGAAAATCTTTTAGCTAAAGATCCTGAAATCAATGTTGTTTACACAATTAACGAACCAGCTGCTGCCGGTGCTTATGAAGCTCTTAAAGCTATTGGCCGTGAAAATGACGTTTTAATTGTTTCTGTTGATGGCGGTTGTCCTGGTGTTCAAAATGTTGCTGATGGTGTCATTGGTGCTACGTCACAACAATACCCATTATTGATGGCTTCTTTAGGTATTGAGGCTATCCTTGCGTGGGCGAAAGATGGCGTTAAGCCACAACCAACGCCTGGCAAAAACTTCTTTGATACGGGTGTTTCGCTTGTAACTGATAAATCTGCACCAGGTGTTGATTCAATCTCTGTTGCAGCTGGTAAAGATCTTTGCTGGGGTTAACCTGAATTTCAATGCTTTATAAAATACTATTTAGGGTGGCAATTTATTAGCCGCCCTAATTTAAAAGGTTGTTAAAGAGTAAGGGAGAGCCTCATGGCAGAACAACATTATGAAGAGGTGTTATCAGAGAGCTCAGATAAGTTAGCAGACTTTTCTGATCAACACACAGGATTTATATCCTCAATACAACATAGATTACATAACACACCAGCGCTTGTGCCATTAATTGTGCTTTTACTTTCAATTGGCGTGTTCGGTATTTTGCTTAATGAAAAATTCTTTTCAGCTTTTGCATTAACATTGATCTTACAACAGGTTGCAATTGTTGGTATTGTAGGTGCTGCTCAATCATTAGTTATTTTAACAGCAGGTATTGATCTATCTGTTGGTGCAATTATGGTCTTGTCTTCGGTTATTATGGGGCAATTCACATTTCGTTATGGTTTGCCAGTTGAATTTGCTATTTTGTGTGGTTTAGCTTGCGGTGCTATTTGTGGTTATATCAACGGTATTTTAATCGCTATTTTAAAGTTGCCTCCATTCATCGTTACGTTAGGCATGTGGCAGATCATTTTGGCAACAAATTTCTTATACTCAGAAAATGAAACAATCAGAAGCCGTGATATTGAGGAAAATGCCTCTCTCTTGCAGATGTTTGGCTGGAAATTTAAAATTGGTGCTGATGAAGCAGGTCGCGGTGGGGCAACTTTCACTGTTGGTGTGATTTTCATGATCGCTCTTATTTGCTTGCTTGCTTATGTCTTAAGGCAAACAGCTTGGGGTCGCCATGTTTATGCTATTGGCGATGATCCTGAAGCTGCTGAACTCTCTGGTGTTAAAGTGAAGAAAACTCTTATCTCTGTATACGCAATCGCTGGTTTGATATGTGCTTTTGCTGGATGGGCTCTAATTGGTCGTATTGGATCTGTTTCTCCAACATCAGGACAGTTAGCAAATATTGAATCAATCACTGCAGTGGTTATTGGAGGTATCTCCTTATTTGGTGGGCGCGGATCTATTATGGGCATGTTGTTTGGTGCTCTCATTGTTGGTGTGTTTACGCTTGGATTAAGGCTCTTAGGTGCTGATGCGCAATGGACCTATTTATTGATTGGCGTATTAATCATCGGTGCAGTTGCTGTAGATCAGTGGATTAGAAAGGCGGCCTCATAATGGAACCAGTACTTAAAGCTACAAATTTAGTAAAGCGTTATGGTAAGGTGACGGCGCTTGATAATTGTGAATTTGAACTTATGCCAGGTGAAATTCTTGCTGTCATTGGTGATAATGGTGCAGGTAAATCAACACTCATTAAAGCGATATCTGGTGCAGTTCAGCCAGATGAGGGTGAGATTTTTCTAGAAGGTGAAAAAGTTTCATTTTCCTCACCAATTAGTGCGCGTGATCGTGGTATTGAAACCGTGTATCAAACATTAGCAATGTCGCCCGCTCTTTCTATTGCCGATAATATGTTTATGGGTCGTGAAATTAGAAAGCCTGGGATTTTAGGATCTGTTTTTCGTAAATTAGATCGGGCTGAAATGGAAAAGCAGGCTCGTGAAAAGCTCAATGAACTTGGCTTGATGACGATTCAGAATATTAATCAAGCTGTTGAGACATTGTCAGGCGGTCAAAGGCAGGGTGTTGCTGTGGCGCGTGCAGCAGCATTTGGTTCAAAAGTAATTATACTAGATGAGCCAACAGCAGCACTGGGTGTTAAAGAATCGCGTCGTGTTCTTGATTTAATTCAAGATGTTAGGTCGCGTGGTGTACCTATTATTCTTATCAGCCATAATATGCCTCATGTCTTTGAGGTAGCTGACCGGATACATGTTCATAGACTGGGAAGACGTCTTTGTCTCATTGACCCAAAAGACTATACAATGTCCGATGCAGTTGCGTTTATGACCGGTGCAAAAGAGCCGCCAAAAGAGGCGTCAGCATAACATAATTAATTTTGGGGCTGCCAGCTTTGCCTGCATTTTATCACAAGTTAGAGCCCCAATTTATCCGTAAAAATTAGATTGTTAATGAGTGTAGATCTTAGATCTTTATGACTTATTTAAGCTCAAGAAAATTAAAAACAAAGCGTAGTAAATTGTTATTTCATTGATAATTTTAAAAATGCTTATTCAACTCCTCCCCACCTAAACCCCTGACTTGTTCAGGGGATTTTTTTTATCTCACTGCATAGCTGCACC
>WTKA01000035.1 GCA_011524605.1 Hyphomicrobiales bacterium
GCTATAAATCACATATTCAAATCATAGGCTGCAAGAGCTGCCATATTGACAATATCTGTATCCTGCGCCCCAAGCGATACAATCTGCACCGGCTTTTCAAAACCAACAAGCATAGGACCGATCATGGTTGCCCCACCGAGCTCTTTAATCATCTGCGTTGAAATAGAGGCAGAGTGGAAAGCAGGCATAACCAATACATTCGCAGGGCCTGAAAGCTTACAGAATGGGTAAGCTGCCATTTTTTCAGGGTTTAGAGCAACCTCGGCTGCCATTTCGCCATCAAATTCAAAATCGACACCGCGTTCAGTGAGTATTTTCACCGCCTCAATAGCATTTTTAGAGCGTTCTCCTCGTGGATAGCCAAATGTTGAATAGGCCAACATAGCCACACGGGGCTCATAGCCCATACGGCGCGCAACTCCCGCCGCTTCTTCTGCAATATTTGCAAGCTGCTCAGCATTGGGCATATCGGTAACAGCCGTATCAGCGACAATCACCGTTCTGCGCTGACATAAGGCAAGCGTAACGCCACATAAGGTATGGCCTTTTTTCACATCAAAGACCTGACGCATATCATCCAATACCGTACCATAATTTCTTGTTACACCAGAAACAACAGCATCAGCGTCAGCATGAGACACCATAAGAGCCGCAAAAATATTTCGATCCGTATTCACCATGCGTTGACAATCGCGGAATAAATAGCCTTTTCTTTGTAAGCGACCATATAAATATTCTGCATATTGCGCATTTTTAGTCGATGTTCTTGCATTCACCAGCTCAATATCAGAGGGAATTTCAATGGCTGCATCGGCAGCTGTTTGCTTTATAACATCAATGCGCCCTAAAAGAATTGGCTTACCATAACCTGAAGAACGGAAGGCAAGTGCCGCACGGATGACCTGTTCTTCCTCACCTTCGGCAAAAACAACACGCTTTTGATTGCGTTTTAAGGATTGGAAAACGCGCTGCAAAATAGCAGACATCGGGTCACGACGTGATTTTAACGTATTGATATATTCTTGCTCATCAATGATTGGACGGCGGGCAACCCCTGTCTCCATCGCTGCCCGCGCGACAGCAGGCGGAATAGCGGAAATAAGACGCGGATCAAAAGGCACTGGAATGATATAATCAGGCCCATAGCGCAAACGTGTACCGCGATAAGCAGAGGCCACCTCATCTGGGACATCCTCACGTGCAAGCTGAGCAATAGCCTTCGCCGCTGCTAATTTCATCTCTTCATTGATAGTAGAAGCATGAACATCTAAAGCACCACGGAATATATAAGGGAAGCCAAGAACATTATTCACCTGATTTGGATAGTCCGAACGGCCTGTCGCAACAATTGCATCAGATCGCACTTCTTTGATAAGCTCAGGGCGAATTTCAGGATCTGGATTTGCCATTGCGAATATCACAGGGTTATCCGCCATAGACTTAATCATATCTTGGGTAACAACATCTTTTACAGACAAGCCTAAAAAGACATCAGCGCCTACCATAGCCTCTTCTAAAGAACGGATTTCCGTATCAACTTCATGCGCTGATTGCCACTGATTAATTGTTTTCTCACGTCCACGATAAAGAACGCCTTCACTGTCTAGCATAAGCGCATTTTCATTTGGCAAGCCAAGTGCCTTAAGCAAATTCATCGTTGATATGCCTGCTGCCCCTGCACCATTCATGACAACACGAATATTTTTAATATCTTTACCCGTGATATCGAGCGCATTGATAATGCCAGCTGCGGCGATAATCGCTGTCCCATGTTGGTCATCATGGAATACTGGAATATCCATTAATTCGCGCAGACGTTCTTCAATAATGAAACAATCAGGTGATTTAATATCTTCAAGATTGATACCACCAAAAGAAGGCCCTAAATAGCGCACACTATTGATGAAAGCATCTACGTCTTCCGTATCAACTTCTAAATCAAAGCTATCAATATCAGCGAAGCGCTTGAACAACACTGACTTACCTTCCATCACAGGCTTTGAAGCAAGCGCCCCTAAGTTCCCTAATCCCAAAATCGCAGTACCGTTAGAGATTACTGCAACCATATTGCCCCGTGTTGTATAGTCATAGGCACGGGAGGGATCTTCATAAATTGCCTTTACAGGAGCTGCAACACCAGGCGAATAAGCTAAAGAAAGGTCTCTTTGCGTTGCCATTGGCTTGGTAGCTTGCACTTCAAGCTTTCCAGGCTTGCCTATTTGGTGAAAATCTAATGCTTCTTTATCAGTAACAGCAAGACGAGATTGAGGGGAATTATCGGAAATTGGCATATGTATTTAATCCTTGAGTAAATACGGTCTAGTGTGAATCACAACTATGTCTAACAATGCATCATTGTGATGATATTTTACTCATAAACGCAAGCGACAATTGAGTAAATATAAGAATATATGATATATATCTTTGTATACACTCAGCAAGCCATGTCAACAGCGCATTAAATCTATTTTCCAATGAATTTAAAGCATATCTAAAAATAATTTCAAAAAAAATCTCTTTTTTTAAAAAAAAGGCTTGCGCGAGTCATTTAGATTATATATACAAAAATTCTCTTGAGATGATGCTCCCTTCGTCTATCGGTTAGGACGTCAGGTTTTCAACCTGAAAAGAGGGGTTCGATTCCCCTAGGGAGTACCAACTCAGAGAATTTCCTTTAAAATCAAAGCATATTTGAATCGCCTGTATTTTTACGACTGCTGTAGTCATTAGTAAAAATTAGTGTAAAGCTATAGCCTTACTGACACGTTTGCAATGCTGATAATAGGTGCAAATAAAAAGACGCAAGCTGCTCTTCGCCATTACCTTTTTTACGAAACTTCTGAATATCATTTTTCATAATATTTTTGATACGAGCTGCTTCTGTCTCGATCTTAGAGCAAGAACTACCGGGAGATGCTTGCGGTATAAAAGCTTTTGTACCATTTGAAAAAACAATTGTAGAAACATTAAAGCCATCAATTGACGTAGCAGGCCCTGTTTTTATTTTTGGGCCAATAGAACAAGCGGTTAAAACAACCAATGAAGCACAAAAAATATAGCCAAAATTAACACGCATCAATCACCTGCTCTGATAGTCTTACATAATAAAGCCCGACTTGCTGCTCTGCTTGCCCTTTTGCCATAAAATGCGGCAAACTACTACCAATAATATTTTTCACCCGCGCCATTTCCCCTTTTAATTGGCTACAAGACTGGGTCATTGTAATTGCGGGGGCAAAGCTTTGGCCATTGCTTAAAGCCACTGGGAAAGAGAAATTCGCTGGTGATTTATACTGGTCTGTCGCGATTTGCGCTGTCACAAGACTGGGGCTGAGATTGCGCCCTGCTGAACAAGCTGTAAGAAGAAGCAAAATAGCGAAAAAACCTATATTCTTGAAAGCATGCATATCAATATTCCTAAAATGCTTGTGTACCACAGCACAATACCAACTAGTATTTTTATTCATAATGTTACATATATCTAATAACTGTTAACAGATATGTAGAATCATGATTGGCTGGCTAAAAGGTATTATTCAAAAAATTGGCGCAGATCATTGCATAATTGATGTGCAAGGGGTTGGCTATGTTGTTTCTTTAACGTCACGCCATTTAGAGCTATTAGGCGAAGGTGAAGAAACAGAAATTTTCATTGAAATGCATGTGCGTGAAAATGAAATACGCCTTTTTGGCTTTTCTTCTATGGCAGAAAAGCAATGGTTCACCCTTTTAACCTCGGTGCAAGGGGTTGGCCCAAAAGTTGGGCTTGCTATTTTAACCACGCTCAACATTCAAGAAATTACAAGCGCGATCACTATGCAAGATAAGGCTATGATGGGACGCGCAAACGGCGTTGGCCCCAAAATGGCAACACGGCTTGTGAATGAGCTTAAAGATAAAATTCCAACTGAACTTTCCTCACTTGCATCTTCTTCGCCAAAGGCGATGAATGATAGTGACATGGCAGCTTTAGAAAAGAATATGTCTAGCTCTGCGCGCGCTGAGGCTATTTCAGGCCTACAAAATTTGGGCTATCAACTTGCAGATATTAATAGCGCTTTGGTGGCTCTTGATGGCCAGATTACCGAAGAAACAGAAACAGGCACGCTTATTCGATTAGCGCTAAAAGAATTAGCAAAGGGCTAGGCTTTTGAGTGAATTTTTAAAAACCGCAGAGCGGCAAGAAGAAGATTTTAGTGAAAAGTCATTACGCCCTGAAAGCCTATCTGAATTTATCGGTCAAAGACAGGCGCGGGAAAATTTAGAAATTTTTATTAAAGCTGCCAAAAACCGAGGTGATGCGCTTGATCATGTCCTCTTAGCGGGTCCTCCAGGATTAGGCAAAACGACATTAGCGCAAATTGTATCGCGAGAGCTTGGGGTTAATTTTAAAGCAACTGCAGGACCTGTGATTACCAAAGCGGGCGACTTGGCTGCTTTATTGACTAATTTAGAAGATCGTGATGTGCTTTTCATTGATGAAATCCATCGCCTTAGCCCAACAGTAGAAGAAATTCTCTATCCTGCCATGGAAGATTTTCACCTCGATCTTGTCATTGGTGAAGGGCCAGCGGCGCGCTCTGTGCGCATTGATTTGGCAAAGTTTACGCTTGTGGCAGCAACAACGCGGTTAGGCCTTTTGACAACGCCTTTAAGGGATCGTTTTGGCATTCCTCTACGGCTTAATTTTTATGAGCCACGTGAGCTAACGGAAATTATCAAGCGTGGCGCTGGCATTATTGGCTTGAATATCAATCATGAAGGCGCCGAAGAAATAGCTAAACGCTCCCGCGGTACGCCGCGTATTGCTGGTCGCCTTTTGCGCCGTGTTCGTGATTTTTCCGATGCGCTTGGTATTGAAGAAGTTGATAAAGAGCTAGCAGATAGCAGCTTGCAGCGCTTGGAAGTGGACAGCCTTGGCCTTGACGCGCAAGATAGAAAATATCTTTATTGTTTAGCGAAAACATTTAATGGCGGCCCTACGGGCATCGATACGCTAGCAGCAGCA
>WTKA01000138.1:0-4167 GCA_011524605.1 Hyphomicrobiales bacterium
CTATTATTGAGACAAATTCTAACATAAACTGGAGGAGATTACCGGGCGCAGGTCACATCAATCTTACTCTTCTCTGAATGCTCTGTAAGTTGCATCCACAACAGGGGCAATTATATAATCAGCTAGTGTTCTGGGTTGATCCATCATAAACACTTGCGCTGGCATGCCAGGATAAAGTTTTATCTCATGTTTAAGGTCTTGCAATATAGACTGATCTACATCAATACGGGCTAAAAAATAGGTAAGCCCCGTAGCTTCATCAAGAATAGCATCAGCAGATACCGTTTCAACGACAGCATCTAGTTTAGGTAATTTCTTCGTTTTATATGCCGATAATAAAACCTTAGCTTTTAGTCCAGGTTTTACAAGGTCAATATCGGTAGGAATGACTTTTGCTTCAACAATTAAACGATCATCTTGCGGAATAATATCCATAATTGTAGAGCCTGGCGCTATAACAGCACTTTTCGTATGAACTGAAAGATTGAGAATTTTGCCAGATGATGGCGCATACACAATGGTACGCTTTAAAGTATCTTTGTTGGCTATAATTTCATTAGAAAGCTGTTGAATTTCAGTTTCAACCTGCTGCATTTCGTCTAATATACTTTGTTCATATGTAGTTTTGGCATCCAGAATTTCGACATCATAAGCAACTATTTGCTGGCCTAATCGAGCGATATCCGACTGAAACTGGCCTATTTGTCCCTTTATATCTATGATTTGCTTTTCAAGCTCAAATTTACGTGTTTTACTGACAATTCCTTTTGCATAAAGTGGTGTCAATTCATCAAATTCTTGCGCTAAGATAGTTTCGCGCTTTTGTATAGCTGCAAGCTGTGCTTCCATGCCTATTATCTGTGTTTGTGTTTGTTTTTTAGCAGCCTTTATAAGATCAATTTGATTTTTGAGATTAGATGTCCGCTTGAGCCAAAGACTTTGTTGCAACTTTACATTTTCTATGTAAGTGCGATCTTTTTTCTCATCTAAATTTAACATTTCAAATTCTGGTTCTTGACCAAGATATTCAGCTCTTAGTCTGGCGTGAATCATTTTTGTAATTTTAAATTTATTTTCTAGTATTGCTAGATTTGCTTGTTGCACAACATCTTGCAAAATTAATAATGGGTCGTCTTTAGCTACATTTTGCCCTTCACTTACGAGTATCTCTTCAACAATACCGCCCTCTAAATGCTGTACCGTCTTATGGGCTTTATTAAGAACAATCTTGCCATCCGCAATGGCTGCGGCACTCAAAGGGGCGATATATGCCCATAGAGAAAATATAATAATAAGAGGTATGATTATCCCAAAGCCCAATAAAAACGGACCTTTTGAAGCGGTTTCAGTTGAGTAATGATATATGTTGAATATAGAAGGTTTATATTCTTTATCCTCATTCATGATGCAGAGCTCATATTTTGCGAATTATGTGGGCGGTTCATTGGGGAAATATTGCTCGACTTTGGCATAAGTTTCAGCATGATTTCATCCCTTGGTCCAAACATGACTAGCTGTCCATCTTGAATTACTATTATTTTATCGACGACTTGCATGATTGCTGGGCGATGTGCAATTAAGAAGGTTGTTATCTGTTCTTTACGCGCTTTTTGTAGACAAGAAACAAGAGCGCCTTCTCCTTCCGCATCTAAATTTGAATTTGGTTCGTCCAATAAAACATATTTAACCGGTCCATAAAAACATCTTGCTAGTCCAATGCGTTGTTTTTGACCAGCTGAAAGCAGGGATCCATTTACGCCAATATCCGTCTGGTAGCCATTAGGCAATCTTTTGATAAAGTCGTGAACGCCAGCTTTTTCAGCTGCTTTTATAACATCTTCATCTTTAGCATCTGGATCAAGGCGAGCGATATTTTCCTTTACGCTCCCAGAAAAAAGCTCAACATTTTGAGGTAAATAGCCCATATAGGCGCTCATTTGTTGATCATCCCAATTAGATAATGAAGAGCCATCAAGTCTAACAGAACCAGATGAGGGAGAAAGTACGCCGCATAATAGTCTTGCTAAAGTCGTTTTACCAGAGCCACTTGGCCCAATAACGCCGACTATTTCCCCTGGTTCGCATTCAAAACTAACCTGTTTGAGTAATATACGACCCGTAGCTTTATCCTGATAAGATAAGTTTTCTGCCTTTATTCTACCTAATGGCTCAGGCAAAATTATCTTATCAGCGCTAACACTGTCAACCGCATCAAAAAGCTCATCTATGCGTTGTTTAGCTTTTGATGTTGAAATTAAACCTTGATAAATAGATATGGCAGCATCAAAAGGTTGAAGCGCCTTGCCAGCTAAAATAGACGCTGCAATCATGCTTCCTGCAGACATGCTCCCTTCCAATGTTAGGTAAGCACCTAGGCCTGTAACCATGATTTGTAGGCCTATTCTAAAGGCCTTAGTAATATTTGATATTGTTGTATTGATATTTGAACTAGAAAAATTAAGGTCAACAGATTTTTGATGTAAGGCTTTCCAATTTTGTGTTGCTCTGGCACCTAACCCCATAGCTTTAACAATTTCTGCATTTCTGATCATTATATCAAAAATTTGCGTTGATTTTATATTTGCCTCATTTGCTTCCTCTCCTGCTTTTTTAGGGAGGTGATAGGCGGTGTAAGCTAAAATCAAAAGAACTGCAGCCCCCAAAGTGACCGCAAGCCCTAATATCGGATTGATCATATAAATGGCAATGAAAAATAATATAGCCCATGGTGCATCGAATAGGCTAATTAAAGATTGAGACGTTATAAAACCTCGAATAGTATTCAAATCACGTAATGGTTGGCTGGAGATATGCGGCTTGTAGGTTGCCAGATAAACAGTTTTTTCTGCAACTTCTTGGGCAATCTGGTCGTCTATCCATCTGCTAGTATGGCTAAATACAAAATTTCTCATAGCCTGTAAAAAACTCATGAATAAAAGACAGACAACTACAATAAGTGATAGAAAAAGTAATGTATCATGTGAACCGCTATTAAGTACCCGATCTAAAACTTGTAAAGAATATAAGGGGACTGCCATCATTAGTAAGTTGATGAAAAAGCTAAATATAATTAAACCGAAAATTTTTGGCCTACAAGAAATTATAGCCTGATCAAGTGGGGAATGTGTGTCGCTCATTCATAGACTCTTACTAATTTATACTATTACTAAAGAATGATTATATATGGATTAGAATAAACAGATTTATTTTTCCCTTATAACAGGAAATATATATGTTTCATAATTATTTGCCTAAGTAACCTTAATATATAGCTACCTTGGGTATTAAGAATTAAAACTTTTTATTTTGAACAATAATTGTAATGGCCGCAAAAATTTAAATAATATTTGCGAGATATATAAAAATTTGAAGTCATAAAATAAAAAAACCGGCTTTACATACAGTATTACACTGGAAAGCCGGTTTTATTTAATAGATCTTACCCTAGTCAATCTATGACTGGAAGATAAATTGATCTTCACTAAGGTTGGCGTGGTTGCCCTCTATATTAAAGGCAAAATCGCTATTAATGTCTTCTACTATTGTGTTTCCATCTTTAGTAGAAATTGATAAGTCATCATATGCAATATTTAACCCACTTAAATCAATTTGATCTTCTCCTTGTGTGAAATCTGAGATGGTATCAGTCTGAGTTTGTGTTGAAGATGATAGGCTATCAAATACAAACTGATCAGCGCCTAAGCCACCCCAGAGTGTATCAGCACCAGCTCCGCCATTCAAAACATCATCACCAGCGCCGCCGCTAATATCATCATTACCTTCATTGCCAACAAAGGTTTCAGCGCCATCACTACCGTAGAGATAATCATCTGAAGAGGTGCCGCGAACCCAAGCATTTTGCGTAATTGTATCAAGATCCCAAGATGATCCATCAGCAAAACTAATTTGCTCAATACCGGCTTCATTGCCTTCTTCAAATTGATCCTTAACCTCAATTTCTTCACCTGTTGAAGTCACGATAATATAGAGATCATCACCATCACGATTTAATAATATATCATCAGCGTTAAGATCAGTCAGTTTGATGGTGTCAAAGCCTTCATCAAGATCTTCTGTGATTTCATCATTACCGTCACCTTTAGAATAGATGTAAACATCATCACCAGCGCCGCCGCTAATATCATCATTACCTTCATTGCCAACAAA
>WTKA01000138.1:4267-4959 GCA_011524605.1 Hyphomicrobiales bacterium
GGTTTCAGCGCCATCACTACCGTAGAGATAATCATCTGAAGAGGTGCCGCGAATTGTTATTTCTTCACTATCATTCACATAGCTTGGTGCTTTAACCTCAATTGTAACAGAGGCTGTTGAAGTCACATAACCATCACTCACTGTGTAGCTAAAGCTTGCTTCACCGATAAAATCAGCTTCTGGTGTGAAAACAATATCCCCATAACTGAGAGAAACACTGCCACCCAGGCCATCAGCAACAGAAATAATGCTTAAACTATCCCCGTCTGGGTCACTATCATTAGCTAGCAGATCGTCAGTAGAAATTGTTAGAGCCGTGTCATTTTCAACACTAAATCCATCATCTGCAACAGCGGTAGGGGCGTTACTAACGATCTCACCCTCTATTATATTTTTAATCGCCTCGATTGTCCAACCCAAACCATCATCAAAAGATATAAACTCTACTTCATCATTCAAATCAGAATCTAACGTATTAATAACAAGTATTTCATCATCAGTGTCTTTGAATGTAATTCTTAAATTAGTTGACAGAGCTGTATCTTGTTCAAAAATAGCATCGCTTGAAGAATAGCCTTCAATTCTTAGACTGTCAGAACCGCGCCATCCATCATCATAAATAATTTTAAAGCCGCTGTTTTTCTCATAGATATAAAGATCATCGCCCTCTCTGCCAGTTAAAATTACATTGT
>WTKA01000042.1 GCA_011524605.1 Hyphomicrobiales bacterium
TCCAATATGATCGAGTTACCCCACTCGAAATTTTTCAAGGGCTCTTGTTAGAAAATAATGTCGTTCTAACGACAGTTTAATTTTTCTAATGAATTTATTTAAAATATTTAGAGTATGATATTTTAATATTAGTTGATATATAATGATGCTTATAGTGCCTCTAGAATAGGCATGCAAATTATTTCAATTCAATTTTAAAAATTCAGATTCGTTTTATTATACAGTTCAGTTTTCTTTGCTTTAGAATCTCTCATAAGAATAAAATAACTAAAATGTGATTTTTAATCTCAATTTCTCCTTTTCAAGAACAAAATATAGCCTAAATTAAGAAAAATACTGCTTCATATGGAATATTTTTCACTTAGGAGAAAACACAATTAAATGACTATTCTTTCTTCAATAAAGCTTAAAAGCTTGGCTTATGCCTTATCTTTTGCAGGCGCTATGATGATGGCATCACCGATGCCTACTTATGCGCAAGCAGGCCCCGAATCTGTTGCGGATTTGACAGAGGAACTTATCGACGCTGTCGTTAATATCTCTACGACTCAAACTGTGAACAATAATCGTCGTGTTCCTGTGCCGGATTTACCACCTAACACACCGTTTAAAGAGTTTTTTGAAGAGTTTTTTGATAAACAACAGCAAGGCAATGCGCCTCGTTCACAGCGTCAGGTTTCTTCTTTAGGGTCAGGGTTCGTCATTGATTCAGAAGGCTTGATAATCACGAATAACCATGTGATTGATGGTGCTGAAGAAATTACAATCAGTTTTAATGATGGAACGGAATTAGACGCTACCCTTGTTGGGCGAGACCCAAAAACAGATATTGCTGTTTTGCGTGTAACGCCTGATAAGCCTTTAAAGTCAGTAAAATTTGCAAATTCTGATCAGACAAGGGTAGGGGACTGGGCTCTTGCAATTGGTAATCCTTTTGGTCTTGGTGGTACAGTTACGATGGGTATTATCTCTGCTATTAATCGAGATATTAATGCCGGTCCTTATGATAGCTTCATTCAGACTGATGCGGCGATTAACAAAGGGAATTCTGGCGGCCCATTATTTGACATGAATGGTAATGTAATTGGTGTAAACACAGCTATTTTCTCACGTTCTGGAGGATCTGTTGGTGTTGGATTCGCTGTGCCTGCTAATTTGGCCGAAAATGTTATGAATCAGCTTGTTGCTTATGGTGAAACAAGACGCGGATGGCTCGGTGTTCTTATTCAGCCTGTCAGCGAGGGGATTGCTCAAAGTTTGCGTATGGATGAACCTATGGGTGCGCTTGTTGCCCAAGTCACAACAGATGGGCCTGCATATGACGGTGGCGTGGAACCTGGTGATATTATTTTAAGATTTGACGGCAGAGACGTACCTACCTCACGCGATCTACCAAAAATGGTTGCACAGACTAAGATTGGTAAAAAAGTTGATGTTATTGTTTTGCGTAAGGGCAAAGAAAAAGCATTAACGATAGAGCTTGGTCGTTTAGAAGATGGCGAAGTGATGATGGCAGAAGAAAATGGCATTGAGCAAAAGCCAAAACCCAAAGCAAGTATTTCAGTACCTGTAACAGGTTTGGATATCGAAGTATCTCGGATCACGAAAGAATATCAAGAGCAATATAATTTAGCTGAGGAGGAAACAGGACTAGTTGTTGTTAAAGTTGATCAGGAAAGCTCAGCTTATTCAAAAGGTATTCGACCAGGTTCTGTGATTAAAGAGGTGGATCAAAAGCAAGTTAAAACGCCTGCGGATATGATCAACCTTGTAAATAAGAATAAGGAAGATGGTATTGAATTCATTCTTATTCAATTCATGGATAATGAAGGCAATATTCGCTTTGATGCTGTCAAAATTGACTAATTCATAAATTGATTATGACAGAAAATAGTGAGCCGGCTATGAAATAGTCGGCTTATTTTTTTCCAAATTTTCTTTAATAGCCTGAATATCCTCTTGATAAAAACCATGGGCTTCAATGCCTTTTGCTGTAAGAGCATATATGCCTCTTTCCACGCGCTCAAACCAACCATAATGATTATCAGCTACCAAATTCCGTGCTTTTTCTACGCCGCTTTTTTTAGCAATATCAGATGCTTTTAGTGCGCCATCTTCATCATCATATAATATAAATAAGCATTTTAACGCATCTTGCCGGTATGCAGTCATTTGAACTTCTTTAATACTGCCGCCCATATTGGGATCGCCAATTCTTTTGGAAAATTCTTTTAGCATTTGCGTTTGTTTTGTTTTTGATTTTCTCGGTTGATAGGGAGTAGGATCAAGAATAACTTCAGTAAAGCCATCTGAAAGACGTATGAGGATTAAACCTAAGCTTAGCCGTCTACATAGAGATTTATTCCGTTTCAAGCTTGTTTGAAAACGCTTCCCACTTTCTTTTGGAACAGCGATATAAACATGATCTGTGATTGATTGTCGTTCTATAGCTTGGTGAAATAAAGTGAGAGAAAAACTTGTTTTTAGTTCGACAATGATTGGTGTTTCATCTTCCTTTACAGCCATAACATCGGCTTTACCTATCTCAGATTTAACCTCATAGCCACGGGATATGAGCAAGTTTTTTATCGGTAGATATAAATCTGTTTCTAATATTTTAGGTTTTTCTACTTTTTGCCGCACTGAACTCAATTTTTCTGCTTTGTAAGGACAATTATCAAGAAATAATGATATAGTATTTCTTCATAATTTGAACAAAAAAGAGTGAAAAGTTAGAGTAGTCCTAGTTCAGACAGTTCATTGCGTAAATTTTCTGGCATATCTTGTTGCTCTTGAGAAAGGTCGAGCGGAGCATCTTCATCTTTTAGATAGCGCCAACCTTGAAAAGGGCGCTTGGGTTGAGCTTGTGTCAGAATAATTTTTGGCTCTAAAATAATATTACAGCGCTTTATCCCATCTATATCTTTAAAAGCCTCAATATCTAATATATTTTGACGGCATATAATAGCACCCTTAATAACCCAATAAAGAGATGCTTTGCCAATCAACTCGTCAGCTCTTTTGGGCATCATGCGTGTTGTATGAAACTGCTGATATTCTAAACCATGGGCTTTGCAATAAGCTTGTTTAGAAATAATAAAACTTTCTAAATCTTCTACTTTTTCAGCACCAACGCATAATTTAACTAAATGTACCATGAAAGCAAAAGCCCTAAAGGTGTTTAATGAGTGTTCATTACCATATAGATAAATAATATAATAAGAAAAGAGATAAATAAGCTCCATTTAAATGTAGCAAAATAGTTATCTTGATTATGTTTACGCATTATAATTTAGCCCCGCATTAAGGAGAACATACATAACAAAAAGCAGATCCTAAGCAAGTGTTTTTACACTTTATTAAGCTATTTTTATGTGTATAGTTACTAAGCTCAAATCTGATATTTTATATTAAAGGTCATAAGTGATGGAAGAACTAAAAAAACCAAGCTTGCTTGATGTATTTTTGATCGCTATTGCTGTGATTATTTGGGCTTCTGCTTTTCAAGCGATTAAAATTGCCGTGCAAGATGTGCCGCCAATGATGTTAGCAACCATTCGCGTTGGTATAGGTTTTTTATTTTTATTACCAGTTGGAATCTATATTGGATTGGTAAAGCCAACAAGGCGCTCATTATATCTTCTTATAATTGCAGCAACATTTAATGCGGTATTGCCTTTTTCTCTGATTTCATGGGCTGAGTTGAAGGTTACTTCGGCTGAAGCTTCTTTAATGATGGGGGCAGGGCCGTTTTTTGCGCTTATTATCGCTCATTTTTTTACTGATGATGAAAAATTAAATTGGCATAAATTTATAGGATGCTTAGTTGGTGCAGCGGGCATATTAATTTTATTTGGCAGGGATGTTTATCAAAGTGGTGGCGGCGATATAAAGGCCTTGATGGCGCTATTGTTAGCAAGCTTATGCTATGTAATTTCAAGCCATTTCATTCGAAAAGTGAAGGGGATTAATGCTCTGCTCATAACAATTTATCTATTTGGTTTAGCAACTTTGATATTGAGCTTATCTTTGATGATAACGGGTCAACTTTATATTCCAAAAGATGTTTCACAAAACAGCATATTAGCGCTTTTCTACTTAGGCATATTCCCGACGGGTATTGCTTTTTTAATGCGTAATTATCTTATTAGAAAAATTGGTTTTTCTTATTTTGCTATGGGTGTTAATCTCTTAGCCCCGACAGGTGTGTTATTAGGGGCACTTATATTATCTGAGCCGGTATCTATTGAAATGGGTTTATCAATAGTCTTTATTCTAATTGGATTATATATAGCGCGTCGTGGTGCCTAGGATCAGGGCCTATTAATTTTGTTCAATTCTATTTGAATTAAAAGTATTAGTTGGATGAAAATAAAGTAATAGAATACTATTGTTATTGTTGAAATTTTATTTTTGACAAATAATGCTTTTAACTCAAACTCACTTTTAAATTTAATGGGCACCACATATTTACACCATGAATGCGTCAAAAAAGCTAGAAATTACAAGTAGTTCCAGTGCTTTCTTGTCCGTTCATAAGGGTAAATCTGTTGGTGTAGAATGGACTAAATTAATAGATCCTGAGCCTAGTTTCTTTTTTCAAATCATTTCATCTCTCTACCATATGTAAAGAAAAACTATTCCGATAAATCTGGTTTAATTGTTTTTCCACTAATGAAAAGAACGCGTCCATCTAAAGAGGCTTCACACATGCGTTCTCCCAAAAGAGAAAGGCGTTCTTCTTCATTACCGAACATGAATTTACCAAATGGAAATTCTGGGCTACACCATCGCAAAACAATGCCTGTTGTTTCAGTGGCTAACTCTTCAACAATGGGTGACCTTACATCCATTTTTTGTAAGATGGGCGTAGGTGCAAAAGTAATATAACGCACACTATAAGG
>WTKA01000118.1 GCA_011524605.1 Hyphomicrobiales bacterium
AAAAATTATTTCTCAGAGAAAATATCTTTTGTTACATCAAATACTGGCTCTAATACATAGGTTAGCAGTGATTTTGGTTCTGTTGATAAATAGCCGATAACAGGAATGCCGTTTGGTAATGTTTGCTCTTTAAAATCTTCATTGTTTAGTGTGACAATCACTTCATAAAACTGGGATAAATCCTCTTCGTTTAACCGATCTGCGGAAACGAGCGTCACTTCACCTTCAAATTTATCGTCTTTAATATCAGTATTTGTCTGTAGCTGAATTCTTGCAACATCACCCAATTCAATGCCGTCAATCTCAATGTCAGGAACAAGTATATTTGCCGTGATTTCTTGTGAAACAGGTAATATCTCAGCTAATATTTGTTGCGGTGAAATGACAGATTGAGGCGTTAACTCAGCCATATTTGTAATTGTCCCAGCAATAGGGGCATAAACTATTTTTCTATCAATGCTATGCTGTGTTTTTGCAATGGCTTGCTCTAGCCTTTCGATCCCTTGTTCTGCGTTAATTAATTCTTCTAAAATAGATTTCTTAAAATCAATCTCGCGTTGGGAAATTTCTTTTTTTAAGTTTTCAATACGGCCAGCATTATCAATTATTTGGCGAGATAATCTTTCTTGTTCAATTTCATTGGCTACAATATCGAGTTCTATATTATCAATGCGCGATTTATCAGTAAGCTGACGATCTAATAAGCTAGATTGAACATCAAAACGACTTTGCAACAGCTCGAGCTGTTTATTTAAAGATGTTTTTGCCTGTTGCAGGCTGATTTGACTTTTCTCAATTGTAGCGATCTCTTTTAGATTTGTAAGCTCTTGATTTTTAATGCTTTTTAATGATTCCTCAACAAGCCTTAAATTTATATTCTCCGATGGTGTTTTATTAAAATCAAAGCTTTGAGATGTATAATCTAAAAAGCTTTTAAATCGTTGCGCTGCTTCCTTTTGAACGCGTAGCTGTACATTTAGGTCATTTAGGTCTGCGGTTTCAATTGTTGAATCAATGATAAACAAAATATCGTTTAAGGCGACCATATCACCATTTTTAACTTGAACTTGAGAAAGGACACCTCCAGTCTCATGTTGGATAAAAGACTTATTACCTATTTTATTTAATTTGCCTTGAGCTACCACAGCACTTTGAATCATGGTTTTTTCTGCTGCAAAAGGAGCAATGATAAAAACTGCGATAATGATAAGCAGACCCAAAATAAGTGGGTATTTAACGCTGTTATTTTCAATAACTGGTTTATCTTGATCTATCACGATCTCTTTGGGCAAGCTTTTAGTTGGTAATGCGGCTTTTGTCATTGTAAACGATTATCCACTTTCGTAATTTTTTGCTTTTTAGTCATTATGCCAATCACATCTTTTGCTGGGCCTTGAGAAATAATTTTACCCTCTCCCAATAAAATAAGTTTGTCACATAGCATAAGCGCATCTAGATCATGGGATGCGATAATAACCGTGTGTTTATTATTTTTAAAGCCAAGGAGCGTTTTCAAAATTCGCTTTTTTGAGTCAAGATCTAATGCAGAGGTTGGTTCGTCTAGCAGTAAGCATCTTGGATGTTTGAAAAAGGCTCGAGCAAGACCTAGGCGCTGATATTCACCTCCGGAGAGCCGTGTTTTAAGGATTGAAAAATCTGTGTTATAGCTTTCAGGTAAGTTATCAATATAGAGATTGATGCAAGCCTCGGATGCGGCATTACGAATAGATTCAAAAGAAGCATGTTTGAAACGGGCAATATTTTCTGCCAAACTACCTGGTAAAAACTCACTATTTTGACCTAAAAACCCAAAAATAGCGCCTCTTTGAGAAGCATCAATTTGAGTTGCTTGCGCACCGTCAAATGTTATTGTTCCTGTTGTAGGGGGCTCAAGCCCTGCAATAAGCCTTAATAAAGTCGATTTTCCAGCCCCGCTAGCACCAACAATGCCTACTAACTCGCCAGGGTGAATGCTGCAAGTGATATCAGTTAATATATTAGCGCTATCTTGATTTTCAGATGGATTATAAGCCATCTCATTAATTTCAATCACGCCTTTTGGCACATCAAATAAATGATTTTTTTCTTCTTGAATATCATTGTCAGCATTTTTTAAATTTTGCCATGCAAGCATTGTATCTAGAAGATTATTCCATTGATTGCCTAATATATCAATGGGGGCGAAGATGCGTCCTAATAAAATCATGCCGATGAAAATATTAGCAGCGCCAAGCTCTTCAATAATGACGAGATAAGCACCAAGGCCTAAAATAGCACTTGATGATATTAGGCGTATATTCTTGATAATAGATGAGAAGAAATTGCCCCAAAGCGTAACAGATTTCTGTGTTTGGTTGGTTTGCACTCTTTTATGAGCAACTTTTTGCGTCACATCTTCTGACATGCCCATCGCGATAATAGAGGCTGAGGCTAGGGTCGTGCTATCAAAAAACTTATGATAATCGTAGCGTGATTGGCTTTGGCTTTTATTTCTTTCTCGATTACCAGAAGTTGCAATATATAAAATAATGATAATCATAAAGAATATAATTGCCGCAAAAATAGCAAGCAAGGGATGCAATAAATAAAGCGCTAAAAAATATAGAATTGTGAAGGGTAGGTCAAAGAGGGCGGTTAAAAGGGAGCTACTCAAAAATGTTTTTATTTTTTCAAAATCACGCAATTGCTTTTGGGCGTTAGCACTTGCTTGGTGGTTTTTCTTTGATGCGCTGGTCGCTATCGCATTGAGCAAAAAAGATTCGCTTTCCTTATTATCCAAATGGGCTGCTAAGCGAATTAAACACCAAGAGCGAATAATATCGAGTGTCATTAAAATAAGGTAGCCGGCTACCATGAAAATGGAAATGCCAACAAGGGTTGAGATATTTTCGCCAGTTAGTACACGGTTGTAAACTTGTGTAAGATAAATAGGGCTTGTAAGATATAAAATATTTACAAAGAGAGAGAGAAATGCCGCAACGAGAAGATAAGGTGTTGAAATTTTAATAATTTTGGAGCGCATATATTTGTTCATCAATAATGTGAGATCTAGACGTGAATATGTCTGTTCTAAGCCTAGAAAAAAAACTATATTCTTTATATAGTAATTTCTAGTAATGCCAAGTCTTGCTTGTGCATTTTATGATGTTAAGGGTGAGGATATAAGCTTGGGATATATTTTATCAATTGATCAAGGCACAACATCAAGCCGCGCTATAATTTTTGATGGTGATATGCAGCCTATAGCCCAAGGTCAGCAAGAATTTCCGCAGTATTATCCAAATAATGGATGGGTTGAGCATAGCCCTGAGGATTTATGGCAAACGACCCTCCAAAGCTGCCGAACGGCAATAGAAAAAGCAAATATTGATAGTTGTAAGATTGATGGTATCGGTATTACGAACCAGCGAGAAACGACTTTGCTTTGGGACAGAAATACAGGTGAGCCTATTTATAATGCTATTGTTTGGCAAGACAGGCGAACGGCTGATATTTGTGAAACATTAAAGCAACAAGGCTGCGAGCCTCTTATAACTCAAAAAACAGGCCTCCTGTTAGATCCGTATTTTTCAGCCACAAAAATTGCATGGATTTTAAATCATGTTGAAGGTGCGCGTGATAAAGCAGTAAATGGCGACTTATTATTTGGCACAGTTGATTCCTATTTGATGTATAAACTAACAGGTGGCAACAGCCATGTAACTGATGCGACCAATGCCGCGCGTACATCATTATTTGATATTCATAAGGGTGTGTGGTGTGAAGAACTATGCAAGATATTCAATATTCCCGCTAGTATCTTACCTAAGGTGAAAGATTGCGCTGCGGATTTTGGCGTTATACAAGAAGAAATATTGGGTTCAGCCATTCCTATTTTAGGCGTGGCGGGTGATCAGCAAGCCGCGACAATTGGACAGGCTTGTTTTGAGCCTGGCATGATGAAGTCAACTTATGGCACAGGTTGTTTTGCTCTTTTAAATACTGGCAGTGAAGCGGTTGCTTCTCAAAATAAACTTTTAACAACGATTGCTTATCAGTTAGACGGAGAAGTCACTTATGCTTTGGAAGGTTCAATTTTCATTGCAGGTGCGGTTGTGCAATGGCTTCGTGATGGTTTGAAAATTATTGAAAAAGCCTCTGATACGCATCATTTAGCAGAGCAAGCAGACGCAAGTGAAAATGTGATCTTAGTACCCGCTTTTACAGGACTTGGTGCTCCCTATTGGCAACCTGATTGCCGAGGCGGTATTTTTGGTATAACGCGTAATTCAGGGCCTGAAGAGATGGCGAAAGCGGCTTTGCAAAGTGTGGGCTATCAAACACGAGATTTGCTAGAGGCGATGCAAGCGGATTGGAAAGTGCAGGGGCATGAAAAAAACATTTTGCGTGTTGATGGCGGCATGAGCGCAAGCGATTGGACGATGCAATTTTTATCGGATATTTTAAATAGTCCCGTGGATAGGCCTTCAGGATTAGAGACAACGGCTCTTGGTGCTGCTTGGCTCGCGGGTATGCGCGCTGGCATTTATCCTGATAAAACCAATTTTGCAAAACAATGGGCGTTAGAAAAACGCTTTGAGCCACAGATGGGAGAAGAATTACGAGAAGAAAAATATGATCTTTGGAAAAAAGCAATCGCAGCAGTTCAAATGCTTTGATGCTTAGCATATATTTTCCCCCTGACTTGATGCGGGTATTTAAATTAGCACTCACGGCAATTCGCTACACTCATGTCTCCTTGAGGGGCTCATTATTTTTATAATGCTCTTCGACTTATCCGAAAACCGGTTCCCACTTTTCGGGTCTCAT
>WTKA01000161.1 GCA_011524605.1 Hyphomicrobiales bacterium
TTTATATAACGCTCAGAAATATTTGCAACTGGAAGGATCATAAACACATCAGTCGTTCCAAATTGTTTATCAACAATTGCGCCATTGCCAACAAAGGCCCCAACCCTTAAATAACCTTTAATTAAAGGAGGTAACTTTACAAGAGCCCGTTTCGGATTAATCTCGTCTTTTGCCTTCCTGTTCATATCAACATATAAATCAGGCAGCGCTTTTGCTTGCCATTCTTTAGGTGTTTCAACAAAATGGTGTAAAAAGGAAAGCTCATCTGCAATTTCATCAGGATTGGTTGTAGGAAAGCTTGCGCATCCAATCATAACATCCATTTTATGATCCAAAACATAGCGCCAAATCGCAGCCCATAATAATTCAATCGTATGCTTGCCTCGATAGTCACTTAACACGCAGGAACGTCCAAGTTCTAAGAATTTTTTATCTCTATGAATATCTAACATCTCAGAAAAATCAAATTCATCAGATGAATAGAAGCCAGAGTATTTTTCCGCAACATCTTGTCGAAGTAAGCGATAGGTGCCAACAAGCTTTGGTCTATTGCGCCCTACTCTTTTTTCTTTATGCTCATGATCTAATACCATTACATGATCACAAACTCGATCAAAAATGTCGACATCTCTTTTTTTTGCAGTTGCTTTGCTATTTGCAATTGCATTCATTTCTTCATAAAAGACTTGATATCTTAAAGCTTGGCATCGCTTTATCTGGCGCATATTTGTTGTTAACTTAGCTTCTAATGTGCCCAATTTCCCTAATGTAGTGCCATTTTTAGGAATAAAATGACTTTTTGAACGAAGAGCAAATCGTCTTGCCAATCTCACATTACCTGCACTATTTCGCCTACCAATAGAAGCTGGACGAAGCATGGAAATTTTCTTTAAAGCTCTACTAATTTTTTTAGGCTTAAGATTTGAACGATTAGACACAGATGAGCTCCCTGATAAAGATCATATCTTTATGTAACAGCTTTATTATAAAAGTTAAAGGTTTTCAGGCAGAAGCTCGCTTAACTTTTCTCTTAAATCATCATTCTTTAGCGCTGATGAGGATAAAATCGGTAAGACAATCTGTTCAATTTGTGAAATATCCGTATTTTGTATAATATATTTTGCACGACCAATCGCTCTTGAAGACATTGAAATTTCACGAATACCAATACTCATCAGAGCAAGAAGAGCAACGGGATCAGAGCCGACCTCACCACAGAAGGAAAGATTTACATTATGCTTTTCGCATGCTTGTACGATAGATCTTAAAGCCCTAAGAGGCGCGTGGGAAATAATGTCAAATAAGTTTGAAACAGCGTGATTATCTCTATCTATTGCAAAAAAGAATTGCATTAAATCATTAGATCCGATGGATAGAAAATCAATTTCTTTGCATAATTCATCTAAAACAAAGAGCAAAGATGGCACCTCAAGCATAACCCCATAATGGATGCGCCTAGGCATAGCATGGCCTCGTCTGGTGAGATAATTAAATTCGCGTTCTACTAGCTTTTTTGCATCGTGAAACTCACTAATATCGCTAACCATTGGGAACATTAAATTAAGATGCCTCCCTCCAGCAGCACGCAATAAGGAGCGAATTTGTTTTCTAAAAATAGCTGGGGCTTGCAATGAAAGGCGAATGGCTCTTAATCCCAGAGCAGGATTTTCCTCTTCAGGATGCGGAATATAAGAAAGTCTTTTATCCCCACCGATATCTAATGTTCTAAAGACAACAGGTTTCTCCCCTGCCATATCTAAAATCGTCGCATAATTTCTAACTTGATCTTCTATTCTAGGCAGATGTTGGGCGATCATATATTGAAATTCAGTTCGAAATAAACCTACCCCTTCTGCACCCGCAGAAAATAGTTGTCCCATATCCACTAATAGCCCAGCATTCATCATCAGCCTTAAAGAGACGCCATCTTTTGTAAGTGCTTTTTCTTGTGCGATTTTAGAATATTTTTCGCGTATTAGACATTCATTTTTGAATTGTTCTTCATAACATTGAATAATATGCTCTGTTGGCCTGATGTGAACATCACCTTCCTGTCCATCTAAAATGATCGCATCACCGTCTTCGACAAGATCTGTGACAGAAGGGAGTTGAGAAATGCTTGGAATACCTAATGCGCGGGCGACAATGGCGACATGGGAAGAATGCGAACCATCCTCTACGATAACCCCGGCTAAATTTTGACCAGTATAATCTAACAGCTCCGCAGGTCCCATGTGGCGTGCGACTAAAACAGGATTATCAGGCATTGTCCTATAAAGGGCATCAATAGGCAATCCCATCAAGCGTCTTAGCATTCGGTTTGTTAAATCTTCTAAATCATGCAAGCGATCTGCCAATATTGCATCAGGGTTACGCAACAAACGGGCACGGGCATCTGATTGAACTTGTTCAACAGCTGCCTCTGCTGTCAGGCCTTGTTGAATGGCATCATTCATTCTTTGATACCAACCTTTATCATAAGCAAACATTTTTATAGATTGCATAATTTCGGCAGATTCCCCTTGCAAACTTCTTTCTGTTCGCTCAAGAACCTTATCAATGCTATCGCGCATATCATGCACGGCTGCTTTTAATCTAGTGGTTTCATAGTCAATATCTTCAGCAATTCTTTTTGTTACCGCGACCCTTTGCTGATGCAGCACAACTTGCCCAATACCAATACCAGTTGAAATCACACTACCCTTTAAATGCATTGCCCGTGACATGAGCGGATCTGCGGCCGCCACCTTGTCAGTACTTATAGTAGGATCATTAATAATCAAATCAGAGAGAATATGAGCAATAATCTCTAAAGCCTCAATATCCTCTTCTTTATAATCTTGCCTGACACGGTTTTGTATAACAAGCACGCCAAGTGTTTGCCCGCTTCGCAAAATGGGCACGCCAAGAAAGGCTTTATAAGGTTCTTCACCAATATTAGGCAGAAATTTAAATTCAGGATGATTAGGCGCATCATCAACGGCAACAGGCTTTGCTTCTTTTGCAATTAAGCCAACAAGCCCCTCACCGATAACAAGACTTGCTTTACCAATGGCATTCTCTTTCAACCCTTCTGTTGCTATCAGTTCTAGTTTACCGGTTGGACTAGAAATATAAACTGAGCACACTTCAGCAACCATTGTTTGCGCAATTTGCACAACAATTTTTTTCAGACGTTCAGATGCAGTACTAGGCTGCAACATGATTTGGTTGATATGGCGCAATAAGGCTCGAGAGCCCTTTGAAGGTGAGAGCATGCTTAACGTTTCTTTCAAATTACTCTTTAATTAGGTCTTTACTCAATCCATAAATGAATAATAGTATTATTTTATGTTAAATTATTAAGCTTCTTCTGCATCTAGCCCATAAGCACTGTGAAGAGCGCGAAGAGCAAGCTCTGTATATTCAGCATCAATGAGAACGCTTAACTTAATCTCAGATGTGGTGATTGCGAGAATATTAATAGAGCGGTCTGACAAAATTTTAAACATTTTCGCAGCAACGCCAGCATGGGAACGCATGCCAACACCAACGATTGAGATCTTTGTTACGTTAGAAGCGCTAACAATTTCAGGCTTGCCCAGACTATCTTTAATTGCCTCTAAAGTCTCAAGCGCACGTGGCAAGTCACTTGTTGGCGTTGTGAAGGTAACATTTGCAAATTTGCCATCTGTTGATATATTTTGCACAATCATATCAACATTAATATTCGCATCGGCAAGCGGGCCAAAAATGCCTGCTACAATACCAGGCACATCTGATACATTCCGAATTGAAATTTTAGATTCATCTTTTGAATAAGCAATGCCAGCAACAATTTGTTGTTCCACGATATTTTCCTCACGACATACAAGCGTACCTGTTTCTAATTTTTTTGAAGGATCATCGAAGCTGGAACGAACCATCACAGGTACATTATAGTTCATAGCCATTTCTACCGATCGTGTTTGCAGGACTTTCGCCCCCAAAGACGCCAATTCAAGCATTTCCTCATAGGAAATTTTATTCATACGAGAGGCTTGCTTAACAATTCTTGGATCTGTTGTGTAAACGCCATCTACATCTGTGTATATATCACAACGATCTGCCCCAATCGCCGCTGCAATCGCAACAGCACTCGTATCCGAGCCGCCGCGGCCTAATGTTGTGATACGACCATTCTCGCTAATGCCTTGGAAGCCGGCAATAACTGCGACTTGCTTCTCTTTGAAGCGCTCATTCAAATTATCACTATCTATGGATTTAATCCGCGCTGCCCCATGGGTATCATCCGTATGAATTGGAATTTGCCAGCCAAGCCATGAACGCGCCGGGATACCAATATTTTGCAAAGCTATAGCTAGAAGACCTGCTGTAACTTGCTCTCCCGATGAAACAACCGCATCATATTCACGTGCATCATGCATTGGGGATGCATCTTTTGCCCAGCCCACAAGCTCATTTGTTTTTCCTGACATAGCAGAAACCACAACAGCAATCTCATTGCCAGCGTCATATTCTCTTTTCACATGCTGGGCTACATTCCGAATGCGATCTAAATCAGCAACAGAAGTACCACCAAATTTAAGCACCAAACGCGCCATCAGCCATAACCTTATTTAATCTTTATTTTCTGAGCGTAAATGGCCATAAGTTGGACAGAAAGGCAAGCTTTTTGATAAGGCAGTATTCATCTTCTTCAGCTCTTATATTATTTTTTCCTTCTCATTCTTAAAAATTCGCCCTATATCTA
>WTKA01000124.1 GCA_011524605.1 Hyphomicrobiales bacterium
AAACGATAGCGATCCCGCTACGCCTTTTTAGTATGCGCTCGATTTTCCTTACTCGTTTCACTCCGTCGGATCTCGCTGTGCGGGAAAAAGTTATTTCAATTCCAACAAAAAACTAAAAAGCCATGCGTGAATTATGATGGTGAGCGTGGGTTATGGCAATGGCGAGGGCATCAGCTTCATCTGCGCTTTCTACTTTTGCTCTTGGTAGCAAAACACCAATCATATGCAGCACTTGTTCTTTATTCGCATGACCATTACCAACAACGGTTTTTTTAACAAGATTTGGGGCATATTCACTGATTTTATAGCCATAAAATGCAGGGACAACCATGGCAACGCCGCGGGCTTGGCCGAGCTTTAAAGTATCCCTCGGACTTGAATTGACAAATGTCTCCTCAATGGCGAATTCGTCGGGATTATGAGATTTAATCAGGTTTTCAATCTCGCGGTAGATGACCGCAAGTCGATTGCCTAATTCTTCCTTCTTTGGCGGATTAATAACACCAGAGGCAATATAGGTTAGCTTTGTGCCCTTATGTTCAATCAAGCCCCATCCGGTATTGTTAAGTCCTGGGTCTATGCCTAATATACGCATTTTATGTCTTTTCGTTGCTTTTCATCTCAGTTTTTTTAAGGTAAAAAGCTTATTAAATTGATAAGTTATTTTTAAGGGAGGCTTTATGCTAGAGTTAGACTTGCGTGGTTTACTTTGCCCTTTGCCTGTATTGAAATTAAGAAAAACGTTGAAAGAAATAGAAATAGGCGCATCTGTGCGCTTAGTTGCTAGCGACCCCGCTTCAAAGATTGATGTGCCTCATTTTTGCAACGAGCAAGGGCATGTCCTGATTTCAAGTGAAGAAGAACAAGATATTTACACTTTTGTTGTAAGATGCGGCAATCAAACCACCTGTTAGTGGAGAAGATAGATTGCATTTTTTCAAACATATGATAAATATCTCCGTAAATTTAGATAGGGATTCACATGCTTAATTTTATTCGCAGATTATTCATTTGGTGGGAAGGCCACACAATTGGTACACAATTCGCAATTTGGCGTTTTGGTAAAAAAGTAGGCGAAGACCAGTTTGGCAACTGTTATTTTGAGAATAAAGATGGATCTCGTCGTTGGGTTATGTATGAAGGCGAAGCTGATCCTACAAAAATTCCTGCTGGGTGGCATAGCTGGATGCACCATACAAGCAATGATTGCCCAGTAGATGTGGACTATCAGCCAAAAGAGTGGGAAGCAGAGCATACGCCAAATTATACAGGGACTGCAAAAGCTTATCGTCCACGAGGCAGCATGGCATCTACGCAAGATAGTGCTGAATTAGAACCTGGCTATTCTTCTTGGTCACCTGAATAATATAATATGACAATATCCCCTACAGATCAAAAATGGTCTGCAAAATCATATGTTGAAAATGCAGGCTTTGTTTCTGATCTATCAGAGGATGTTGTGCGTTTACTTGCACCTCAGCCGGGCGAGAAAATTCTTGATTTAGGTTGTGGTGATGGTCGCTTGACTGAACAGCTTATAGATGTCGGCTGTGATGTTGTGGCAATTGATGCTAGTGCTGATATGGTTGCTAGCTGTAAAGATAAGCATATTGATGCTTATGTCGCTGATGGGCAAAATTTTGAGTTAAATCAAAAGTTTGATGCTACATTTTCTAATGCTGCGCTGCACTGGATGCCTGACTATGATGGTGTCATCAAATCTGTATCTAATCATCTTAATCAAGGCGGGCGTTTTGTTGCTGAATTTGGCGGTTTTGCCAATATTGCTGCAATTGTTACAGCGCTGAGCGCCGCAGCTAATAAGTTTGATGGCGATGCAGCTCTTGCCTGTCCATGGTTTTTCCCAACAGAAGAATTTTATGCTTTAGCATTAGAAAAGCATGGGTTTGAAGTGGTAACTATGGAGCGAGTATCGCGCATAACACCCTTGCCAACGGGCATTAAAGGCTGGTTGAGCGTGTTTCGTCCGAGTTTTTTTGAGCAATTTGACCAAGAAATTCAACAAGATGTATTAGACTATGTTGTTCAATTACTAGAGCCAAGTTTACAAGATGAGCAAGGCAATTGGTGGGCGGATTATGCTCGATTACGTTTTTATGCGAAAAAAAGCTGATTTTTTAATGAAATCCTATTAATAACATATTTAAATGGAATTAGATTTATAGACATATGCTGTGACATGTTTTATTGGCTATTAAAAGAAACATGTTGCGATATATTTATATGCGCAGAGCTGCTTGGTAAGTTAAATTAAAATTTATATAATGATATTCGTAATGACACATTTCCCAAAATTCCTTCTATCTGTTTTATTTCTTATGTTGAGTGCTGCAGGGACAAGCTCTGTGCTGGCAGAAAAAATTGCAAACCCAATCGTCGAATTCACTGGTCTTGATAAAGTAACCGGGCGTACTGTTAATTTTGATGTCTATATTGATGAGACAGTGCAATTTGGTACTTTACTAGTAACACCAAGGGTTTGTAACTCGCGTACACCCGATGAACCGCAAAAGATTTCAGCCTTTTTAGAAGTAAGTGAAGTGACGCTTAAGCGTGACATAAGACGTATTTTTACAGGCTGGATGTTCGCTTCAAGCCCTGGTCTTAACGCCGTTGAGCATGCTGTTTACGATGTTTGGGTGATTAATTGTAAAACAGAATCTTCGGTTCCAGAGCCTGAATAAGCAAATTTAAATGGGCGCTTTAACTGAATTGCGTCATTGAGCATAAGCATATATTCATTACGTGGAATTTCTACGATACCAAACTGCGTAAGATGATCGTTTATAAATTGCGTATCTAATAATTTGAAATTTGACTTAACTAAGCTCGCAACAAGATGGGCAAGAGCAATTTTACTCGCATTCGTTTTACGGTGAAACATACTTTCTCCAAAAAAAGCACCACCAATATGCACGCCATAAAGCCCACCTGCTAATGCGCCATCCATCCAAATTTCAACACTATGAGCATGCCCCATCTCATGTAATTGCTGATATAAATCTAGAATTGTTTGATTAATCCATGTTGATTCACGATTGGCTGCATAGGCTGCACATTCTTCCATTATACGAGAAAAGCAAGTGTCATATGTTGCCTTATAACGACCTTGTCTGATTTGCTTTTTCAAAGATTTAGAAAAATGAAATTGATCAAGCGGTAAGACACCCCGCATTTCAGGTTGTAGCCAAAAAAGTTGGGGGTCATCTTTAGATTCCGCCATCGGAAAAGCACCGCAGCAATATGTTTGAAGTAACAACTCTGCGGTAATTCCATCATCCGATTGATTTGCCATATATTAGCGGTCCGCTAAATATTTTTCTAGCCAGTGAATATCATAGGCACCGTTAGCAATGTCTTGGTTGTTAAGTAGGTCTGAAAATAGCGGTATCGTTGTTTCAATACCTTCAATAACAAACTCATTTAACGAACGTCTTAGTCGCATCATCGTTTCTGTGCGGTTAGAGCCTGAAACGATGAGCTTGCCAATTAAGCTATCATAATAGGGGGGGATGCGATAGCCCGCATAAACACCTGAATCCACCCGTACACCTAAACCGCCAGGTGGATGATAAAGTTCAATTTTCCCTGGACTTGGAATGAAGGTGTCTGGATTCTCAGCATTGATCCGGCATTCAATCGCATGGCCTGTAATTTTAATATCATCTTGCGTCACGCTCATGCCAGCACCTGAAGCAACACGAATCTGTTCATTTACAAGGTCCACGCCTGTAACAAATTCAGTAACGGGGTGTTCTACTTGCAGGCGTGTATTCATTTCAATGAAATAAAATTCGCCATTTTCATAAAGAAATTCAATTGTACCTGCGCCGCGATATTTAAGCTTGCGCATTGCATCAGCGCAAATTTCGCCGATTTCCTCGCGCTGTGTTGCATTTAAAGCAGGAGAGGGCGCTTCTTCCCATACTTTTTGATGGCGTCTTTGCAAAGAACAATCGCGTTCACCAAGATGTACAGCATTACCTTTACCATCACCAAGAACTTGGATTTCAATATGACGCGGTAAAGTAAGATATTTTTCAAGATAGACTTCTGGATTGCCAAAAGCACTTGCTGCTTCTGTTTGTGCGGTTTGCACAGCTTCAGCAAGGTCAGCTTCCGTTTTTGCTAATTTCATGCCACGACCACCGCCGCCAGCTGTTGCTTTCACAATAAGAGGATAGCCAATATCAGCTGCAACCTTAAAAGCTTCTTCGACATCTTTCACGCCGCCATCAGAACCAGGAACAACAGGGATACCTAATTCTTCTGCAGTTTTCTTAGCCGTGATTTTATCGCCCATAATTTTAATATGGTCAGATGTAGGGCCAATGAAGGTGATATTATGCTCTTCTAATATTTCAGCAAATTTGGCATTTTCTGACAAAAATCCATAGCCAGGGTGGACCGCATCGGCACCTGTAATCTCACACGCAGCCATGATTGCAGGAATATCTAAATAGCTCTGTGTTGCAGGCGGAGGGCCAATGCAAACACTTTCATCTGCAAGGCGCACATGCATTGCATCAGCATCAGCAGTTGAATGAACCGCAACCGTGCTAATCCCTAATTCATTGCAAGCTCTAAGAACTCTTAATGCAATTTCGCCTCTGTTAGCGATTAAAACCTTTTCAAACATGGGCATTTATTCAATTATCACCAGTGGCTCGCCATATTCAACAGGCTGACCATCTTCAATTAATATTTCAGTTATACGACCTGCTTTTGGGGCAGGGATATTATTCATTGTTTTCATAGCCTCAACAATCATAATTGTTTGGCCTTGCTGAACAACACTACCAATATCAATAAATTGTGGTGTATTAGGCGCTGGGCTTAAGTAAGCGGTTCCAACCATTGGAGATTTCACACTGCCAGGGTGAGAATCATTGTTTGTTGGTTTTGCAGCCGGGGCAGGAGCCGCAGCTGGGGCAGGTTGAGCTGCGGCAACAGCTGGCGCAGCAGAAATATTGAGTTGCCTTGCAACACGAATTCTAAGACCGTCTCGTTCAACTTCAATCTCAGATAGATTTGTTTCGCCTAAGATGTCAGCTAGTTTGCGGATTGCAGCTTCATCATTTTCAGAAATATCTTCAGATGCCATTGAGTGTATGTTCCTAATAACTACTTTATTAATTTAATAAACGTCTATTGCTTTTACAAATAATATAAACCGTTGAAGAAATAGACTATCTAAATAGAATTTCAAGGGACACTATTAGCTGCTTGCAATCTTTTGTGCAAGGGCTTGTAGTGCAATAATATAACTATCCTTACCAAAACCAGCAATTATCCCGTCTGCGATTTTCGAAATATAGGAAAAATGGCGAAACTCTTCTCTGGCGTGAGGGTTCGAAATATGAATCTCGACAAATGGAATGGGTGAAGCTTTTAAGGCATCATATATAGCAACTGATGTATGGGTGTAGGCTGCTGCATTGATGATAATAGCATCAGTATTTTGAGAGGCATGCTGTATAAGGTTTACAATCTCGCCTTCTAAGTTTGATTGGTTAAATATGATCTCAACACCGTTGTCTTTACCGAATTGGAGGCATTCGTTTTCAATATCTTTTAGCGTTGTATATCCATAAATTTCTGGTTCTCTTGTGCCAAGTAGATTTAAATTTGGACCATTTATGATAGCTATTTTTTTCATTGCAGATAAACCTTGAAACTTTAGCTTAATTTTACCAAAGTTTGCTTGTTATTAAAAATTTATCGCACATTAAAAGTATTTTTATTCATTTTCAAGTGCGAGCCTTAATTCGGCAATACGTTGCTCAAATTGCTCTATAGGAATAGCACCTGGTACAATTTCGTCACCTATAATATAAGAAGGTGTTGCATTTATGCCTAATGAACGGGCAACATCGCGTGTTTCATTGAGTTTGGTTTCAACATTTGTATCTTTAACATTTCGTAAGGCTTGCGTTATCTGGTCGAGATCAGCGCCTGCAACTTCTGCAGCTCTCATTGCTGAATTTTGTGTGGCGCGGCCTGGGTTGCGCATCAAAGCATCGTGAAAAATGGTGAAGTCAGCATTCTCATCCTGACTAACAATAACGGAAATAACAGCTGCATTCACTGAGTCTTGGGATAGAATCGGATAATCTTTTAGAACAATACGCAAGTCTTTGTGCTTTTCTATTAATTCCATTTTTACGGAGTGAGAGCGTTTGCAATATGCACAATTATAATCATAAAATTCGATTAAGGTAATTTTTCCATCAGGATTACCTAATATAATTTCGTTGCCGCCGCTATCAAGGCGGTTTTTATTTTCAGCAAGAGCCATAGAAGTCTGTTGTTGTTCTTGCACCATAGTATAAAGCTCAAGGCTTTCTTGCGCTTCTGCAAGAATTTCAGGGTTTTCGACTAATATTTTGCGTACTAAATTGATCATTGCATCTTCATTAAGATCAATGTCAGTATAATTTTCAGGTGCTGATGCGAACTCATTTTTAGCTGTTGAGGATGTAGAAAAATAGCCTTCATGATAAGCAAAATGCACTGTGACTATCAAAATTAATGGGAGTATAAATAAAGCAATACGCAAAAATTTAAAATTTGCTTTTTTACTATTTTCCATAACCATATCCTTAAAGCAACTTGCAATTCGCAGACTTTGTTTCAATTTGCTAATAATTGCAATTAAAAAAACTGTGATATTCGTCCTGAGCCTAATATTTTTAAAAAGCCTAATTTATTTATTGATATTGGCAAGACTATCAGCTTGCAGCCAAGAAGGGGAGCCGCGTTTTAGCTTTTCTTTTGCGCGCTTTGCATGATGTGCTGTTAAATCCGTTCTTCCAGAATAGAGATAAGCTCTGGCTGTGGCAAGTTCAGCTTTGCCAATTTGCCCTTTAGCGCCATAGGCAATTGCAAGCTGCCTATGCCCAATAATAATTTGTGGATCTAGTCTTAATCCTCTTTCGAGCTGTTTTATAGCCTCATTATGTGATTTGTCATTATTGAGAGCAAGCAAAGCTCTGCCATAAGTCACTCGAATAAGTCCCGAATTGGGGTTTAGCTTAACCGCTTCTCTTAGAGGTGCAATTGCTGCTTTTGGCTGAGCAGTTTCTAGATAGATCTGCCCTTTAAATTCATGGAAATAAGCATATTTAGGCGCACTATTAATAAGCCTGTTCACTAGAGGAAGAGCGTCTTTAACGCCTTTGCTACGGTAAAGGGCAATGGCTCTAGCATAAACGGCTGGCAGCGAATTATCTGATTTTTTATATCGTTTTAAAATCGTCGTAGCAGAGGTTGTGTAAGCGGCTAGCTTTGCTTTGATCAAGTCATATCTTAGCTGGTCTTGTGCGCTTACTTGTTTGTCATAATAAGGACTTGCTTGCGCTGATTTTAACGTTGATGCAATGCGATCACGTGGCATGGGGTGACTTTGGCTATATGGGTCTATAGAATTTTTTAAAAACATAGATTGGCTTGCAAATTTTTCAAAAACCTCAATCATGCCTTTCGCAGATTGCTTTGTTGCTCTTAAATAAGATAGCCCCGCTTTATCCGCTGCTAATTCTTCACTTCTTCTGTAAGATAATAAATCACGCATGGCTGCCGTTGAGCCGCCTGCTGCTATGCCTTGACCAAGTGCTGTAACATCAGAATTGCCTTGTGCGGCTCCTGCAATAGAGGTTCCAGCACCAAAAAGAGCACTCACAATTGCTAAGGTTCTGGCGCGTTTTAGCCTTTCTCTTAGCCGCGATAAGTGAGATCCCGCTAAATGACCAATTTCATGCGCGATGACACCAGAGAGTTGATTGGGTGTCTTTGTATCCATAATAGCGCCCATGTTAATGAAAATTCGCCCAGGATCAGAGACAAAGGCATTAAATTCTCGATTGCGAACAATGATAATTTTTGTGCCTGTGTTGGGTATGCCAGCAACGCTAAGAAGGGGTCTGGCGAGCGATTGAATCATATTTTCAATTTCAGCGTCACGAATGATAGGAACATTGCGCGCATGGGCAAGGGAGGAAAAAATGATATTAAAAGATAATATACAGCTAATAATAGAGAATATTTTTTGATTTTTAATACACATTGTCATTTTTACTCACCGAAGCTGTTTCTAGTATCAAAAAGGTTGAGATGCCAAATTTGATTATATTTTTCTTTATTTTATTGCATTTCCCCCTAAATTTGAGGTGAATCTGACCACTCCTAGTTTATAGGTAAGATTTGTATTTTGCTGACCATAGCTCAATAATATAAATTCTAAAAATATAAGTAAATGCCATATACGGCGAAATTGAGCCTTAATCAGATAAAATCTTTGTTAGGCTTAGGAGCTTTTAACTCAAAACTACTTTTAACTAAAACCCAATGGCACCGCGTATATATACGATGAATATGTCAAAAAAGCTTGAATTTATAAGCGGTAAATACATTTTTCTCGTGTTTATAGTGTAAATCTATTGATGCAGAATGGACTAAATTAATAGCTTATGAGCCTGAGTATAGGAAAAGAATTTTCTAAAATATCGAAGGATATCACCTTAATAATGCATTTTTTTGTGGAAGTTTTAAAAAAAATGTAAGTTAGATTCTTTTATCAGGTCAGAGCGTGCTAACGTGTAGTAATATAGTTTGTTGGAGAATAAAATGCGTATTCCAAACCACAATTCCGTTTTTCAGCGCCAGTCTCAGCGCTCTTCAGGCGGCGCATGGTTTATCGTTACAGTCATTGCAGCGCTTATAATGAGCGTTGTTGTCTCTATTTTAATTGAGCAACTTATTGATATTACTCCTATTTTTGTTGGGGCTATTGTTGGGTTAGCTTTTATCGGCTGTTTTTTCTTGCTAAGCCTTCTTTTTGGTTTAATTGAATTTGGTAGAACAACTGAAAAAATTACTAACCGCATTCCAATAGATAATATTAGCTATCCTGTTATTATTATGGACGCAAGCGGTAGGCCAATTGATGCAAATAATAGCTATATGTCTTTTATGAAAGAATTTGCAGATCTAGATTTTGGCGATAATAGCAAGCCAACTCCTTTCATTGGTATTGATCATATTTTCTCCCATCGAGCAGATGTAGCGGAAAGTGTTTACCGAATTACGCAAGCTTTATATAATGGGCGAGGCAGCAGTGAGACTATAGGATTGACCGATGATCCTAATCATGATCTCCTTATTCAAGATCAAGAGTTTGTGGAAATATCAGCTACCCCAATTTTAGATGGCTCGGGGCATTTACAAGCGTCTGTTTGGACTGTTGTTGATGTTGGGCAGACTGATAATAATATAGAGCAAGTTTATCATGAATTACAAATTGCAGTAGATTGTCTTGATCATTTGCCGGCTGGTTTCTTCTCTTCAAACGCAAAAGGGGAAATTCAATATATTAATGCCACGCTTGCTAACTGGTTGAATACAGACCTTGGTGCGCCTTCTTATGCTGATATTACAAATCATGATATTTTAACAGCTGATAGCATTAACATGTTAGAAAAAACTGCTGATAGAAGCGGTAATGCCATTAGCAAACCCGTTGATATTGAATTAATTACAGGCAAAACCTCTGTCATGCCCGTTAGAGCTTTGCATCAAGCTTCCATGGCATCAGACGGTACGCATGGTAATTCTAAGACGCTGATTTTTCATGATGATATATGGGGCACTTTAAGCAAAAATAGTGTTGATATAGCTTCTTCTCGTTTCTGGCAATATTTCAATATGGCACCTGCGGCGCTAGCCTTGCTTGATGAGGAAATGAATATTGTAAAGTCGAATATTGCTTTTCAAAAGCTATTCACGGATCAAAAAGCAAAAAATAATATATCAGGTATTTCTTTCCTAAATTTATTTGACGAGACATTTTCAGAAGACATTAAAAATTATGTTTCTAATTCGTCAGTGGCTCGGAAAGCTAAAGTCCATATAGATGCTAAACTAAAGTTTGATGAAGAAACACTCGTACAAATTTTCTCTAGCCATGTGAAAGAAGCAGAAAACTTTAGCGAAGAGGGAAGTGATTCTACTTACTTAGTTTTTGTGAATGACATCACTGACCTAAGAATGATGGAGCAGCAATTTGCTCATGGTCAAAAAATGCAGGCTATTGGCCAACTTGCTGGTGGTGTTGCCCATGATTTCAATAATGTCTTAACGGCAATTATTGGTAATGCTGATCTTTTATTGGCGACGCTGAAACCGACAGATGAATCCTATCGGGATATTAAACTAATTAAGCAAAATGCGAATAGAGCAGCAGGTCTTGTTAAACAACTCCTTGCCTTTTCAAGGCGCCAGACTTTGCAGCCAAAAGTACTTATGCTTGGTGAAGAATTAAACGATATTTCTATTTTATTAAAAAGACTGCTAGGCGAGACTGTTAAGCTCAGCGTTGATACTCAGCGTGACTTATGGCATGTGAAAGTAGATGGTACGCAGTTTGAGCAGGTTATAATCAATCTAGCTGTAAATGCACGTGATGCGATGCCTCAAGGGGGGCAGCTATTTATAAATACGCGGAATAGGGCAAAGAATCAGGTTGCGCAAGACAACCGTAGAGGCCTTATCCCCGTTGATTGTGTGGTTATCGAAGTCGAAGATAATGGTACGGGCATTCCTGAAAGTGTATTGAAAAAGATTTTTGAACCATTCTTCTCAACCAAAGATATTGGTAAGGGGACAGGGCTTGGCTTAAGTACTGTATATGGGATTATCAAGCAAACGGGCGGTTATATTTACGCAGATAGTGAAGAGGGCATTGGAACGAAATTCACAATATATCTTCCGAGATATGAGCCCTCACAAGAAGAAATCTCAAAAGCAAAAAAGAAGGTCAATGTAGAACCGCAAAGAGATTTAACAGGAACTGAAACGGTGCTTCTTGTTGAAGATGAAGAAACAGTGCGTGCTTTTGCTGAAAGAGCGTTAAAATCACGTGGCTATAAGGTGATTACGGCATCAGATGGCTTCGACGCCCTTGAATATTTTGAGGATAGTCCAGATTTTTATGTTGATTTAATTGTGTCAGACGTAATGATGCCAGAAATGAACGGACCCACCTTATTAAAACGCGTTAGAGAACTACGCCCTGATGTGAAATTTATATTTGTTTCAGGCTATGCTGAGGATGCCTTTGAGGAATATCTTGATGGACATGAAGGGCATTTCATGTTCTTAGCAAAACCATTCTCTCTTAAGCAGTTAGCAGAAAAAGTGAAAGAAGCGCTAACTAAAGATGGAGCGAGTTAGCGCCAAGCCCTATAACTATATTTTATAAGTAACGACAAAGTCTTATCTTGATTTATTTCTTTTATGTGAATAATTATAACGCTATATAAATATTCTAATATATAGATAATCCAACTTTTTAGATATTTGCGCATATAGGAAAGCCATAGTGAAACTCATCATAACGCAGCCCAATGATTATCATGTTCATTTTCGAGATGGTGACATGCTGAAAAGCGTTGTTCCCCATACATCAGGTCATTTTGGTAAGGCGATTGTGATGCCTAATCTTGTACCACCTGTTGTGAATGCGGAAATGGCGAGTGCTTATAAAGACAGAATAATGGCAGCTGTTGGTGCTGATGTTGATTTTCAGCCCTTAATGACGCTTTATTTAACAGAAGAAACGACAAAAGAAGATATTGACCTTGCTGCGGAAAGCGGCTGTGTTCATGCTGTAAAGCTTTATCCTGCTGGTGCAACAACAAATTCACAGTCTGGTGTTCGAGATGTCACAAAAGTTTATCCAATCTTAGAGCATATGGCAAAACGAGGCCTTATTTTATGTGTCCATGGCGAAGTTACGGATCATGAAATTGATATTTTTGATCGCGAAGCTGTTTTTATTGAAAAGATTTTAGCACCGCTACGTGAGAAAATTCCAGATTTGAAAATTGTTATGGAGCATATCACGACAAAGAATGGACGAGATTATGTTCAGCAATCTACAAAAAATCTTGCTGCAACAATAACGACGCATCATTTGATGATAAATCGCAATCATATGCTTGTTGGCGGCATAAAACCTCATTATTATTGCTTGCCTATCGTGAAACGCGAAGAGCATCGCTTAGCGTTGGTAGAGGCTGCTATTTCTGCAGATCCTAGATTTTTCCTTGGCACAGATACAGCACCTCATGTCGATGGTCATAAGGAAAATGCTTGTGGATGTGCTGGCGTTTTCAATGCTATGAATACAATGTCCTGCCTTGCTGAAGTTTTTGATGAGCATGATGCTCTAGATAAGTTAGAAGCATTTGCTGCTTTAAATGGGGATCTTTATTATGGTTTGCCCCATAATCAAAAGAAAATGTCACTTATTAAAAAAGAAAAAGCGGTTGTTTTTCCAGAAAAAATTCAAGTGGCAGATGAATGTGTAACCGTTTTTGATCCAGTAAGACCGCTTTATTGGAATGTAGAAGATGTTGGCTAAGTAAAGCATAATGGAGTCTATGATGACTTCAAATCTTGTTATACCCTGATTGCCTTAAAAGATTACGCTCTTACAGAAAGTAGAAAAATGTTTCAAAATTCATTTCCTAATCATGATTTCATCGCTCAGCAAACCGCAAAAATGCTTTGGGAAATTGAAGCTGTGCATTTCCGTGCAGACGAGCCTTACACTTTTACATCAGGTCTTGCGAGTCCTGTTTATATCGATTGTCGCAAGATTATATCTTTCCCAAGGGTTAGAAGTGCATTGATGGATTTTGCTATTTCCAAATTATATGCTGATATTGGTTTTGAGCAATTTGATGCAATTGCTGGTGGAGAAACAGCAGGCATTCCTTTCGCCGCTTTTATTGCGGAGCGCATGGGGCTTCCCATGCTTTATGTACGAAAGAAGCCAAAAGGTTTTGGTCGTGATGCACAAATTGAAGGGCATTTGCAGGAAGGGCAGCGCGTTTTGTTTGTTGAAGATTTAACAACTGACGGGGGTAGCAAGTTTAAATTTGCAGATGCATTACGCCAAGCAGGCGGTGAAGTTGCGCATACATTCTCTGTTTTTTATTATGATATTTTTCCAAATGCGCCGCAAGACCTGTTGTCTCATGGCATAAAACTTCACTATTTAGGGACATGGTGGCATATTTTAGAAGAAGCGCGCCGCACAAGTAAATTTGACGATAATACATTGGATCAAGTGCAAGCTTTCTTGAGTAATCCACTTGAATGGTCGGCTGCTAACGGTGGTATTGCTGAATTACCAAAGAGATAGGTTCTAAATTTAATTTTTTGAAAAAAGAAAAAATAAAATTATAAAAATAGTCATTTTTTTCTTGACGAAAACCTTATAAAAATCTATTTATCCAACTCTAGCTTTTCAGTTTCTTTTCATTGGATAGCTAGTCTATAATAGCAATGATTTATATTTTTTATTGCATTTGTCGGAGTATGGCGCAGTCTGGTAGCGCACCTGGTTTGGGTCCAGGGGGTCGCAAGTTCGAATCTTGCTACTCCGACCATTTTTTCAACATTTCTATAATTTTATATTTAAAATCATTTGCATTAGCTATTGATTAGAGACAAGCGTTCTTCTAATTGGAAAACGCCGAGAGAAACTTATTTAAATTAAATCAGATACTTTTTTCTGCGCAAAGTAAGTTGCGGGTCTCATTTTTTATGATGCTCTTCAACCCAAGCATTTGCGAAAGCAAATGATTAGCGGCAAGTGTTTCTACAAAGTAGAACACTGAGAGCTCAACACACTTCGTTCCGTCGAGTCTCATCATTTCTTTAATAATGCTCTTCAACTGATCAATGCTCGTTTTACTCCGCTTGGTCTCATCGCGTGCCTAGAATTAGCAAACAATAAAAATATAATCAAAACACTTTTTCCCAGAATTTTGGTAGAAATATCCGGGAGCGCTCTCGTTTGTATTTGCTCTCACGCCAATTTCACTTTGTTCAATGGCTGCGAGGGCGCACAACAAAAGTTGCGGGGCGAAGTCTCGCCCTCTGCGGGCTATAATAAACAAACATATCTTCCCACACAAGCGTAGCGCGATGCGGGATCGCTCTCGTTTAAAACTCTTTATTCCTACTTGCTACACGCTACTCTAGCCAGCATTAAGTCTGGGGTGAAATAGGGCGTGACGCAAGAATGAATAATAATCTAATAAATATAATTTAAAAAACTCAATTTAAAGTGTTATGCAATTATAAGTTTTTCATTAGAAATAAAACCTCTCTTGTTATAAAATAATTTTATATACAAATTTAATATTTATACTTTAAATTGTATGTTAATATGAGAAACTCATTCAGGAAAAGAGATATGACAATAGAGAGCCAAGTCCCATCAGGTATTTTTTTAATGAATGAATATATCCAGGGGGGACAAATTGCTCCTGAGATTACCGCGTTAGAGGGCGGCGGCTATGTTATTACATGGCAGTCGGCTTCTGGTAAGCAAGGCGGTGACAGGGAATATGCTATTAAGGCCAGGATTTTTAATGCTAATGGCGCAGAGCGTGTATCAGAATTCCTTGTTAATGAAT
>WTKA01000113.1 GCA_011524605.1 Hyphomicrobiales bacterium
TCAAATTTTGTTCCAATTACCGCCTCCTTTTTTGATTTTGTTCCACTTATTGCTCTCACTTTTTCAAAAAAAATTTTTTCCGGTGCCTTTGAAAATGATGAAATTTATTACGAAACAGTTTATTACTTGAAATAACCCATTTTCGCAATTTTCCATTTCGGACGCTAAAAAATTTCAAGTCCCAGGGGGGGTGACATTTTTCTGCCATATGCCCAAAATCGGCTTATGACACGAGCACCTATATGACAAGTAACAAAAATTTTAAAGTAGCCTATTACTTGAGGGAGCGGTGTGAGCGTAGGCGACTGATCACCGAAAGGTCTGAAGGAGGACCCTGCACCAAATTGCTTCCTGCTCTGTCAGTTTTCGCAAATAGTGTTTTTTAACACTGGCTTTTTTTTGATAAAGCACTTTTCGAACGCAATACGACTAAATCGGTCGTCGGGTCACGTAAACGGTGTTGTATTACGTTTTATCTTTCATAATCGTACTGAACACCCCAAGAACCGTGGTTATTAAATTTACCATTAGCACAAACCGTAGTTATTAAATTTACTACGAACAAAATGTGGTTTTTACCGCAGACGGTTTTTTTACACCGAAAATCGTGGATATTAGATTATGCACGTACGTGATACCGCTACATGACCACCGATTTTTTGTCGATGAACAATGTTGTTTTTCAACATTCTTCATCATTTTTTTTGGTTTCTATGTCCGAGACATCTGCAAAACCTTTGCTTTCTACCGAGGTGTTTACCTCTCGCATCGAACTACGTCTCGATGTGAATTGGGAAGCCGTAAAAAAAATTGGATGGGACCTCGGTTCCGCTCAGAAAATTCATGACTTTTTGCGCACTAAAAAAGGTCACTTCAGATCTCAGATTTTTTTTGCTTTCTACTGAGGTATATACCTCTCACAATCGATTCGCTCTTGTGAATTGGGAAGTCGCAAAATAATGGATGGGACCTCGGTTTCCGCTCAGAAAATCCTGCCTTTTTGTGTAGAAAAAAAGATTTTTGGGAGTTTCGGTTCCATGGTGGCCTGTATTTATTTTCTTGTCGATTTCTATCTGACAATTATCATTAAACTGAAAATAAAGTTTTGCATTTTTCCTGATGGAATTGGTGCTCATCGCTTAGTAAGCCGCAATGTACGGTAGATGACTCCGAATGCACTCTTATTGAAAGTTTTTATTGCTGTCCCGGGTGAACTTGTCATATGACCTGATTCATTTTTAAAAACCCATTACTGTTTTTCTTTTCTTTTTCGTAAAAGTCTGAAAAGCTCCTTGATCAGCATTGCCCAACACATCGTCCCCCTGCCGCTATCTCTTTCGTGGAACTAGCAACGTGTAATCAATTGGCCTGACACCTCGGACCCTGTGTGAACTATTTTGGCGTTTTTATTTCGTTTAATCGGCTGCCGTCATAGTACAATCGATTTATTTCGTCTCCTCTGACTCCGGTCATGGTCGATTTACCTCGCATTTGCTCCCTGTCATTAATCCGTGCTGCGATCTATAAACAATATTTTACTTCTCATATGCTAACGAGCTCGATGGATTCAAGGTTGTGCGGCTCAATGGTGAAGCGTAATATAACCGGAGGGGAACCAGGCGGTCCCAGTAAGCTTTGTTGTGAATGACCTCCCGACGTCGAAAAAACCCGTCCCCCCATTATTTTCATAGTGGTGAACTAGGCGGCAAGTAGACACTGTCGGGTGATGTGGAGACATGAGAATCTGAAAAACTAACAGTTTTCGCTTTTTACTAATGCATGACGTGATTATGGTCTCGGAATCTTGGCCTCAGTGGTACTAACCTAAATTCGAGGAATTTCGGCTAGATGTCTACATCATAGCCCAAAAGCCCTGTCCCACCTAACTCGGAAGGAGGGTGTTAAATCTTTATTTTTCTTTTTCTTGTTATTTGCCTGATGCTATCGGTCAAAAATAAATTCAGGGACCCTGGAAAGTGTTTTTTTTAACACTAGATACTGAATCATAGATTCTCAAAAAAAATATTATAAAGTGTTTTCGGGAACCACAGGGTTGGTATTTAAAATGTGGTACAGGGTAGGTCTGCTGGTTGAAGAATTTCCCCGCTACCCCCCGCTGTGGACTGTAGGTCCGGACCTGCCGATGTAACATTCCGGAGAGGCCGCTACCCCAGCACCCCCCTTCTTTTTCCGGCTGGAAAAAATGCGTGAGTAGTCAGAGTCTTGCGAACCAGGTACTCTACGCCGAAAACGAGAGCAGAAGCCTCCCGGGTGAAAACCGCAATGGTGTGTAACCTTTGTTGCTGGCGTGTAACAGCGTCGTACATTTTTTTGAGGAAATTGCAGAAAGTATTGTCTCGAACTTGGAGTTTGGACGATAATTAACAGAAATAAAATTGGCATTCAATGCGGATCCTTGGTCTCCCGGCCCCGTCTAGATGTACGAAGTGATTGCAAACCGCTCTATTGCTACGAGAAGGTCCTTTCATAGTGCAAGCTATTCCGCGTTTGGCGCTTATCCTAAATCCAAATCCAGCAGATCTCGAACCTGGGCAACATAGCCGAATACATAGTAAATCCAAACACGCGAACACCTTTTCGTTGGTTAGTAACGTGCCTCATCGAGAAGGGCCTTGTTCTATTACATAAAGGTAACTTTTGGTTTATGGTTCCAGGCAATCGCTTTCTGCACGTTAAATTGTGGGTGGCCACAGCTTCATATTGGGGTCAATGTCCCTCTATGGAGATAAATAAATTTATGCTTTATTTCTGTTATTATCCGCCTGCACCTTGTTAAGCTTACCGCTGCCTTTTTGGCTACCCGATGCAATAGACGTAACCATTTTTTAATGGTATCCCTATATTCCGGAGATAGCCCGAACGACCTTTCATTAGTTTATTTTTTAATGACAATGATTTTTTGGTCGACATTTTGTATTGATGGAACGAGCACATTGCCTACCCTTTCGGGAGAAAACAATGTACTAACCTTAAATCTGTACGGTTCGGGAGAAACTTTTTTTTTCTAAAAAATGTTTTCATTCCACGTACATCACTGGGAGCCTAGACTTGTCTTGTTTACCGTGTACATGTTTAGGTGTGTGAAAGCACTCTTCCCAGAGGCAATTTTTTTCTGGTAACATAATTGAAAAATGTTTCACAGTGGGTTTGTTTGGTCGATTAACTTCCCCGCTACTGCTGTTACATTTCATATATTTTGGAATCCAGCTAAGAACCACATATATGTTTTTTTTCTTCTATAATTTTTTATGGGAGACCTTTTTTCCGACTTTCAGGGACAGGGTTGAGTTTGAATGCAGTACCACCCTGCGTTTGGTTCATCTGAAAATACCACTGCTCAGATATATTAAAAAGTGGTTGATGCTCCATCGCTTGTGTGAATCCCTGGAAGTTGTTTGCGAGCTTTGTCGCCCTTTTTTCTTACAAAAGGGGGGAAAGCTAGCCGTGTTCTTAGTTCTATCTCTTATATTTTTTTAAGAATATGGACTTCCAAAAATTTTGCATGAATGATATGCAAAATTAATCTTTTTTGCTGCCCTGCGTTTTTTTGAAAATGTAGTAAATACTGGTACCCCCTTATATGTTTTGCAAGCTATTTTTTTGTAGACATGGGAGATTAAATCCAAGAAAGCTCTTTTTCAAAATTGTTGAGATAAACGCTTTAAAAAACCTAAGAAAAAGGTGTTGGGCTACCTGGTTGATCCTGCCAGTGGTATATGCTTGTCTCAAGGACTAAGCCATGCAAGTCTAAGTATGAGTATAATTGTACAACGAAACTGCGAATGGCTCGGTAAAACAGCTATAGTTTCTTCGATGGTATACTAGCGGATAACCCTAGTAATTCTAGAGCTAATACGTACCTTAAGGCGAGGCTTTATTGTTTCGTGGTACTATTTAGAGATACAAACCAATGTTTGGTGATTCACACTTATTTTTCTGATTGCACTTTTCTGTGCGACGCATCGTTCAAATTTCTGACCTATCAACTATGATGGTAAGGTATTGTCTTACCATGGTTTTGACGGGTAACGGACCGTGGGTGCGGGACTCCGGAGAGGGAGCCTGAGAAACGGCTACCACATCCAAGGAAGGCAGCAGGCGCGCAAATTACCCAATGTGGACTCCACGAGGTAGTGACAAGAAATAGCAATAGGGGGCTCAATGGGCTCCCTAATTGGAATGAGAACACGGTAAACATCTTATCGAGGATCCAGCAGAGGGCAAGTCTGGTGCCAGCAGCCGCGGTAATTCCAGCTCTGTAAGCGTATACCAAAGTTGTTGCAGTTAAAACGCTCGTAGTCGGACGTTGGCTTTGGATGTATAGCTTGGCGTAAAAACCACTTTACTTCTTTAGCCTTTGTGGAGGGGGCTTCGAGGCTCTTAATTGAACCTTTTGTAAGTTCCGCCACCGTTTACTGTGAAAAAATTAGAGTGTTCAAAGCGGGCGTTTGCCATGAATACATTAGCATGGAATAATAGAATAGGACCTGGTCCTGTTTTGTTGGTTTGTGAGTATCAGGTAATGACCAAGAGGGACGGTTGGGGGCATTTGTATTCCGGCGTTAGAGGTGAAATTCTTGGATCGCCGGAAGACAAACAGCTGCGAAAGCGTCTGCCAAGGACGTTTTCATTGATCAAGAACGA
>WTKA01000025.1 GCA_011524605.1 Hyphomicrobiales bacterium
CATGAGATCCTCATATCAGTAATCACCCCAATTTTAGAGGAATTGCCTATCACTCTGAACACTCAGCGATTATTTCATATCAATCATAAATGAAGTAAGGAAAGGAGTCACCATTGCGCTAAATTGTTAAACAAGTTAATGTTCCAATTGACACATTTTGGAATGCTCTTAGATCATATTTAAAAGGGTTTTTATTTGAACTTTCTCGATGAACCTAACCTGCGAAGTGTAGCCGATGCATTATGGGTCAATCAACCAATTGGAAGAGCTTCGGTGATGATTGGCGCAGGCTTTAGTAAAAATGCCGTACCTGCCACCACGAATATTAGTAATAAAAAAACATTTCCTGGGTGGAGCGAGCTTACTGAAGCAATGGCTCATGAGTTGTATTCATCACCGGATGATAAAAGCAGGCTTCAAAAAGCTCTGCAATTAGCTTCATCAACAAGCGGATCCCTAAGAATAGCTGATGAGTATCGAGCATGGAAAGGGCGTGGCAAATTAGACAAGCTCTTAAAACAAACAATTCCAGATGGTGAGTATAAGCCGGGTAAATTACATCAACTTCTGTTTCGGTTACCTTGGTCTGATGTTCTTACAACAAATTTCGATACTTTATTAGAACGAGCAGCAGAGAACGAAATTGATCGATCTTATAGTATAATTCGTTCTCAGCTAGACATTCCAGGCTCGATGAAGCCTAGAATTGTTAAACTTCATGGATCATTCCCTGATACGAAACCTTTCGTAATCACAGAAGATGATTTTCGCACATATGAGCGAGATAACCAAGCAATGGTAAACCTTGTTCAACAATGCTTCGTTGAAAACACAACATGTCTACTTGGCTTTTCAGGAGATGATCCAAATTTTTTGCGTTGGACAGGTTGGGTTAGAGATGTTTTGGGTCAATCCCATATGGAACCTATTTATTTGGTCGGTCTCTTTGGTCATTCTCCAGCGCAACGAGCATTGCTAGAGGAACGTTATGTCAGGAGTATAGATCTTGCACCATTATTTCCAAAAACAAAATGGCTCGACGACGGAAAACGACATCAAGCAGCAACAGAGTGGTTTCTGCGTGCATTAGCAAATCTTCGCCCCTTTGATCTTAGAAAATGGCCGTACAATCCACAATCTGAACCAAGCCAACAGTTGACTACAGATTTACCTGAGTTTCCAAGTTTAATAGATGAGGAGTTAAAGACAGAATATTGGAACGCTAGCTCTATAGAATTACCAGAAGAACAAAAAAATGATCAAAATGCAGACTACTCTGAACTTACACCAGATCAACAAATAAACTACAGTATAAATCTAGTGAATATGCATAACGCACGTGCTGAAGGTGATGCATTACATAAAAGGATAGATTTTATACATGATGTATGGAAGCATAACAGAATGCGATATCCGGGTTGGCTGGTGTTACCTGAGGAAAATAGAATTGAATTGGAAAGAAACACACTAGATTGGGTTAATCCCATTTCTTTATCTTGCCTACAGGTAGAGCCATCGAAAGCATTCGATTGGCTTTTTGAATTACAATGGCGATTAGATAAATGCTTAATTTCATGGCCTCATAAATTGATCTCGTCAGTTGCGCATTTACTTGCGGAACATAAGAAAAATGAAAATAAACATACAAATAAACTTAACCTTGAATTACTTAGGGCATACCGAGAGCATGGTAAACATAATGAATTCGAAGCTTTATCAAATCAAATTCAAAAATCATTGGACTTGGATATCGAAAATTCAGCTTTCTATATGCATCAGCTAATATTAGCCTATTTGGAAACATGGCGTGTAAACGAAGCAGAGGAGCTTTTATCGACTTGGGATGTAAGTAATATTGACCCAATTTGGAGAGCAAGAAAAGCTGTGTTGCTCGGGGAAATAAATCACAAAAGTGCTGCTGATGAAGCTTTCATAGCATTGAAAGAAATTCAATTAATACGCGGACACAATAACTTACCTGCTAGAAGCCGTGAGGCTGAAATTAACTGGGCTGCCAGCGTACTTTCATCTTTGCAATCAGTTCAAAGGCAAAATCTCGCCATTAGAAGAGATCAGCTAAGATCTATGGGATATGGATCATATGAATTACAAGCAGAATTTTCTTCGGCAATTTCAATTAAACCCCGTAATCCTTCAGATGGCCTAAATAGAAAAGACTGGAAGAAGCCAAGTGAAGTTGAATGCGCATTTATGTTAAGGCGATATGCAGAAATCACGGCATCTTTACTGCATAGACCCGGTGTTAAGGCACTTGGCTCATCCATGTCAAATGCGGTAAGCTGGATAGCCCAAGAAAATCCGATTGCGGCCCTCAGACTAAGTATACGAAACCGAGAGAAAAACAGTAATTCAGAATTATTGAAACTTACCAATCTAGCAAAAATTTCTTCAGAAGACATAGTGGTAATATTTGAGGAAATTTTGAAAACAATTGTTTCATTGTCTAAACGTTTACAAAAATTTGCTGGTGAACATCAATATCAAAGCCTTACGAATGAGTTAGAACAACATAATCCAGCTGAGACTGGAAACTGGTTATTGCAATCTGCCTTGCAACACTTAATTGATATCTCCCCAGTACTGAATGAAAATCAGAGAAAAAATAGTATTGAAGCGATCATGAAAGTTAGAAAAAACTGGAAAAATGGGCAATGGCAAACTTGGGGACAAATTGAAACAACACTTGAAGCTTTATTTGATCAATGTTCTGAAAAAACAATAGAAAAACTGCTACCAGAGATCATAAAGCAACCAATCGTTGGTTTTGATACAGATGGCTCAAGCCCAACTATAGTTCATGATGTTTTTGCGCGTTCATGCCAACCTGAATTGAATATTAGTAAAATAAATACTTATCCCCATACATATCGAATAGATGAATTATTTCTTGGATTGAATAACCATCAATCGATATCCGTCAAAACACGGATTGCTATGCGATTATCGCTTTTAAGTAATTGGGGTAAATTTAACAAAAAGGCTTCTAAAAAACTTACAAAATTAATCACGCAATTAATCATATCCACTGCAAATGACGAAAATCAAAGCTCTATTGACTATTTTTTTGATTTTTACAATTTACTTTACTTGCCAAACATTTTTCAGGAAGGAAATAAAAGTCATATTGCAGCCACCATTGCTACAACTGATTGGCCTGTTCAAATTCGACGTAAAAATGATGGCACCATTGCTTCAATTATAGGTGATTTAGACAGGAATAATCCGATTGTGCTTGCTTCTAACCTAACTAGAGAATTGTGGCTCGACGAAAATCGACAACTTTCTTGGTCAGATTGGACGACTGAAGAAGTCTTATCCTTATTAGATAGTTCTGAAATATGGTGGGATCGAGAGGGTAGAGAGTTATGGGTTCATAGCGCAGAAGAGCCAGCCCCATTTAGAAGGCAGAATTTGATTGTAAAAAAGTTTATCGAGTTTTGTCGAAAAGTTGTTTTACCTCATAGCATGACAAACCATGAGATTGCAGACAAAGCCTTGTCTATATTGAAAAAATTAGAGGGGAATGGTGTCGAAACATTATCCATTATTTCTATACATTTATTTGCTCAGGACAAATTTTGTATTGATGATATTTCAATGAAATTAAGAAAAGCTGCTTCATCACTAGAACCTTCAAAATCATTTGCTTTCTTAATTGGAATACTAGCGTGGATAAGTAACCATAAAGAAAGAGGGGCACCTCTTCCGCCACAAGATTTAATCGATGAAATTGCTATTTCAGTACGGTCTCGACGAGCACCGGAACTATGGTGGGCAATTCAAATTTCTGAAACCCTCTTGAGAAAATATCCAGAAGTCACTAGTCAGGGATTTCGCTCTGAATTATTGATAGGTCTAGAATATTTAATTATAGAAACAGATATCAATAATCCTGTTTTAGATACATCTCACCAGCAAGGAAGTATTGAAAACATAAGGGGTTCCTGCGTAGATTTAATTTCTGCGCTACAACCGTTTCCTGAAGCAAAGGAGGCTGTAAAAGCATGGGTTAAAAAATCAGATATTGAAAAAGTAGATACCATAAAGACAAGTTTTAATAACCTGAAAGCCGCATTGATGTCATGTAGCGAGGGTTTTATCGATAAAACTTTATAATAAATAGCATGCAATTTAAACCGGGAAAACGCTCAAGCTGCCCTCGGCTTTACCGTTGCTTGTATTTCTTCAAGCCCGCTATCCTTGGCGCATTCAAGATCATATGTCGTTTGTAGGCCGAGCCAAAATTCGGGGCTTGTTTGAAAGAATTGCGCTAAACGCAGCGCAGTATCTGGTGAGATAGAACGTTTGCCATTCACAATATCACTTACGTGCATCTACGATATATTTAAATGCTTTGCTAAAGCATATTGGCTCATTTCCAAAGGTAATAGGAAATCTGCTTTCAAAATCTCTCCGGGATGAACTGGATCAAAGTCGCCATAATATTTCACCTCAATGATAGTCGACAATTTCAACATCAAATGCGTCATTATCAATCCATTTAAAACATAAGCGCCATTGCTTATTGATCCTAATGCTATGTTGCCCTTTCCGATCTCCAGATAATT
>WTKA01000111.1:0-24203 GCA_011524605.1 Hyphomicrobiales bacterium
AATAAAGCAATAAACTAAAGCGCTTCATTTTTTAATTGATCGACCGTGAAGGTTGAAAAGTGCTTTATTAAGTTTTTTTCAGCATCATCTAACACAAGAGCAACATTTTTGTGCATGACACGCTCAACTGAGCAGTTTGAGGTGCTAATATTTTGATCCGTTGCAATTAATTTCTCATCAAGTGCAATATAAATATCAGCTAGGGTGATCTGCGTTGCATCTTTTGCTAATGTCCAGCCACCACCATGGCCTTTTTCAGAATGCATCAATCCTGCTTTGCGTAATTTCCCTAAAACCCTTCTAACAACGACAGGATTAGTGCTTGCATGCTCGGCAATATCTGAAGACGTAAACTGTTTGTCTGGCGTTGAGGCCATATGACACAAGGTGTGCATTGCCAAAGAAAGGCGGCTATTCCGTTTCAAAACTAATCTCCTCGCATTGCTGCTCTTGTAACTTTTGCAGTTGCATTGGTCTAGTAATTTGTGTAATTAGGCTCAGGATCTATTAATTTAGTCCATTCTGCAGCAATAGATTTACACAATGAACAGGAAAGAAAGTGCAGGAACTGCTGGTAATTTCAAGCTTTTTTGACGCATTCATCGTGTAAATATGTGGTGCCCTTTGGGTTTGAGTTAAAAACATCATTTGTCAAAAATAAAGCTTCAACAATAGAAAAACTATTCTTTTACTTTATTTTTATCCACTTAATATTTTTAATTCAAACAGAATTGAACAAAATTAATAAATCCTGAGCCTAGATGCGTTGAAAATCTATATATTTTATTGCTATTTGACATTCTAGTAAGAGATAGACCTTTTTAAGAGAATAAGCCATAGTAAAGACGGAGATAATCATGACTGATACACGCCTTCCTGTAACTGTTTTATCGGGTTTTTTGGGTGCTGGTAAAACCACACTTTTAAACAAGGTCTTAAACAATAGGGAAGGGCGCCGCGTAGCAGTTATCGTAAATGATATGTCTGAGGTGAATATTGATGCAGATTTAGTCCGTGCTGACTCCGAACTTTCTCATACAGAAGAAACGCTCGTTGAAATGTCCAATGGCTGTATCTGCTGTACATTGCGGGATGATTTATTAGAAGAAGTACGCCGCTTGGCTGATGAAGACCGTTTTGATTATTTGCTTATTGAGTCGACGGGTATTTCTGAGCCTTTGCCAGTAGCAACTACTTTTGATTTTCGTGATGAAGATGGGGTGAGCCTTTCAGACGTGGCGCGCCTTGATACGATGGTAACCGTTGTTGATGCTGTTAATTTGTTGAATGATTTCTCTAGCCATGATTTTCTAAAGGATCGCGGCGAAACACTTGGTGAAGAAGATGATCGCACCTTAGTTCATCTTTTAACGGATCAAATGGAATTTGCAGATGTTGTTATTTTGAATAAAGTGGATGATGCCACAGACGGGCAAGTTGATGCTGCGCGCAAAATTATTCGCAGTTTAAATGCAGATGCAAAAATTATTGAAGCAAATTATAGTGATGTAGCAGCGGATAAGATTTTAAATACAGGTCTATTTGATTTTGAAAAAGCGCATGAGCACCCCATGTGGGCAAAAGAGCTTTATGGTTTTAAAGATCATGTGCCTGAAACAGAGGAATATGGTGTCGCGAGCTATGTTTATCGTGCTCGCCAGCCTTTTGACCCTGAAAAAATTACAGCGCTGCTTAATGGTGAATTGCCTGGTGTTATTCGAGCAAAAGGCCATTTCTGGATGGCAACGCGTCCTGATTGGGTTGCAGAGTTTTCATTAGCAGGGGCTTTATCAAGCGTTGTGCCTATTGGTAAATGGTGGGTGTCTGTACCAAAGGAAAACTGGCCTGACCATTCATCAGTGCAAACCTATATTGATGAAAATTGGAGTGAGCCTTGGGGCGATCGCCGTCAGGAGCTTGTTTTCATTGGCGCTGATATTGATTGGGAGCATATGAGCGCAAGACTTGATGCATGTTTAGTACCTACTGAATTAGCAAAGAGCGCTGATGATCTGCCGGTCGATATGCCAGATCCGTTGCCTTTATGGCGTGAAAAAAAGATGTATGATGAAGGTTGATTATTGTCATCAAGCTTTTTCGATGAATAGATCCTCGGATCAGGACGTGATTATTTTGTTTAACATCGTGTGAAAAATCACGATGTTTTTAAAGCTATGTGCTTTATTTTAGTAAATTACCTCTAAAATCATTTGCTTAAGCACAACTATTTACGCTTATTTAACCCTAATATAGTTTCCTATGTGTCAATAGTATTCATAGTTATAAGTATAAATTGAGCGTGCCATGAGAAATTTTGATTTAAAAAATCTTCGAACTTTGGTTGTAGATGACAATGTTCATATGCGCCGAATTCTGAGAACTTTGCTTCACACAATGGGTGGAAGAAACATTATTGAAGCAGAGGATGGCGCAACAGGGCTAGATATTTATCGCACACAAAGCCCTGATTTAATCATCACAGATTATGCCATGCCTATTTTGAATGGCCTTGAAATGGTAAACATGATCCGTAAGCCAGATTCGCCAAATCCTTATATTCCAATTTTAATGATTTCAAGCTTCACAGAAAAACATCGTATTATCAATGCACGTGATGCTGGGGTGAACGAGTTTTTGAAAAAGCCAATTTCAGCAACACTTCTTTATGAACGTCTATATATTTCACTCGTTGAACCAAGACCTTTTATCAAAACACAAAGCTATTTTGGTCCTTGCCGCCGTCGTAATCATAAAAGTTGGACGGATGCAGAGCGCCGTGGCAATGGTCAATGCGAGATTATTGAGATTGAGCCATTAATTAAAATTGCGGCTTAACTTTTCTTATAAATTATTTTGTTCAAAGGGGCGGGCTTAAAGCAGCCCCTTTTTGCTATGCTGCAACTATATATTCAGACATGACTGAGACTCGAAAATCTTGAACAGTTTCTTGGGTAATTCTTTTTAATATACTGATATCTTCTTGACATTCCTGAGGGAATTTTTTTTCAAGTAAATCAGTAACTTTCTGGCTCAAATTTTCAGAAAACCCATCCCATTGCAAATGGCCACATTCATTTAAGCTTGTTTCATAAAAGCGAATAAGACCAGCAAATAGTTTGATGTAAGAATCGGGAAGCCCTGAATTTGCATAGCATTTTGCGAATTCCTCGCCATCATAGTTTTCGAAAAGTTCAATTACCTGCATTATTGGCGTATTAGATAGACGGCTTAATATGGTGATAAATAGAGATTTATGGCCTGTCAAAAGTGCACGAATTAAAAAGCTTGGCGAAATCCAGCTTCTTCTAGAAAATTCTGAAACAAGATTTTCATTAGCAACATTCTCAAAATCATGCGCTGCCACCAATAAAGCGCGCTCAACAGCATGCCGAGACCAATTCGGGCAGGCTTGTTTATCGATTAAGCCGGTATCACCGACATAGTTTGCTAGCCGATTAGCCCAGTCCTCAATGATGGCGCATTTAATAGAATCGTCGATATTGAAAATTGTTAAGACGGCTGCGCGCCCTGCATCTGTGTTGGCTGCACGAAAGGCAATGTCACGAATATGATATGGTGATATATCATGTTTATAGCGCCGTAATAAGGAGGCTGCAGCTAGCCCATCCGCACATTTCAAACAATATTCAAGTACGCGTCCGCTTACATATTCACGTTCAATAATGGCAGCGCTAATTCGCTCATCGGGGCAATGTATTAAATCCATCAACTGATCGTCAGTGAAGGCAGAACTGCGAATAATAATTGTTAAGCTTGCTTCCACGTCAATTTGCAATACTGCTTCAAGCAGAGGAAATTCTAAAATATAATTTGTTGCAATACGTTCTGCAATTTCCTTGCGGGCATGACTATTAGCATTTTGAAATAATTCAATGACTTCAGCACGTGCTGCATCGGCTTGGCCACCATTTTCTAAAATATCAAAGTAAAGATCAACTTGTTCAAGCTGTCTACGTAATGAAATGCCAGAGTTATTATATCGTGCAGGTGCAGCCTGTTGTGGTAATTTCAGCATGCCTCACTCCTTGAGGGCGGAATCAATTATAAATATATGTTTCAATATGAAACGCTTATGGTTAATGAGCCGTTAAGAAGTGAGGCAATATTATAAATTATACTATAGTTTAAACATAATACTGAAATTAAGCGCAGCCAGTCAGGCAATATTATATTGGATCCAGATCCTATTTATTCATAAAAGTCCTGATTTTTCAGATAAGATTTGATTTATGAGGTTGAATAGCCTATGCCAGTTTGAAAAAATTGCCCTCCCAAAAGATAGGAAAGATCATGGCAAAATCGTCATTAGCTGCCTTTGCAGATCGTTTTTCATCAAAAGACTTGTCCGCAAACGCACGTGATATGTTTAACCCAAAACAATTACCCATTGAGTTGATGGCGGGCTTGACAGTTGCTCTTGCTTTGGTGCCTGAAGCTGTAGCGTTTGCCTTTGTGGCAGGTGTCCATCCTCTGGTGGGTTTATATGCAGCTTTTATCGTCGGTTTGATAACAGCTTTAATGGGCGGTCGACCAGGCATGATTTCAGGGGCGACAGGCGCTTTAGCTGTGGTTATGGTTTCGTTAGTTAGCACCCATGGCGTTGAATATCTTTTTGCCACAGTTATTTTAATGGGTATTCTACAAATTTTTGCAGGTATTTTTAAATTAGGAAAATTTATTAGATTAGTACCTCACCCTGTTATGCTTGGTTTTGTAAATGGCCTTGCGATTGTTATTTTCCTTGCACAGCTCACACAATTCCAGATGCCTACGGCTGATGGAGGGAAAGAATGGATGAGCGGCATGCCTTTATATATCATGTTGGCTTTAGTGCTATTAACAATGGCTATTATCTATTTTTTACCGAAAGCAACAAAAATCATTCCAGCGCCTTTAGCAGGCATAGGACTTGTTGCAGCTGTCGTTATAATTTTTGGCATTGATGTGCCGCGCGTGGGAGATCTTGCAAGTATCAAAGGAGGCCTGCCACAATTCCATATTCCTATGGTTGATATCAATCTTGAAACATTAAAAATCATATTGCCTTATGCCTTAATATTGGCGGCAATTGGCTTGATTGAAAGCCTACTTACTTTAAACCTTGTTGGTGAAATTACAGGCAAGCGGGGCGGCGCTTCGCAAGAATGTGTGGCTCAAGGTGTTGCAAACACGGTTACAGGCTTTTTTGGCGGTATGGGCGGTTGCGCTATGATTGGCCAATCTATGATTAATGTGAAGTCAGGGGGACGCACACGTTTATCTGCTTTTAGTGCAGCTATTTTCTTGTTGATTTTCATTCTTGTTGCCTCTCCTTTGATTGAACAAATTCCTCTTGCAGCGCTTGTTGGCGTTATGTTTATGGTGGTGATTGGCACATTTGCTTGGCATAGTTTTTCAATAATGCGCCGCATTCCATTTACAGATGCTTTTGTGATTGTTCTTGTTACCGCTGTTACTGTGGCATTTGATTTAGCTATCGCTGTTATTGTAGGTGTGATTGTTTCTGCACTAGCCTATGCTTGGACAAATGCCCGTAGAATTCATGCGAACACACATGTCACTCCAGAAGGCGCTAAAGTTTATCAAATTGAAGGCCCACTCTTCTTTGGTTCAGCGGAAGGATTTGCTGAGATTTTCAAGCCAAAAGATGATCCTGATCTTGTTATCGTCGATTTTATTAATAGTCGTGTTGCTGACCAATCTGCATTGCAGGCAATTGAGGATCTTGCAACAAAATATGAAGCTGAAAATAAGACACTTCAACTACGCCATCTTGCAAAAGATTGCCGTCACCTTCTCATAAAGGCAGGCCAGCTTGTTATTGATGATGAGGGAACAGATCCTGAATATGGTGTCGCGGTTGATTATGATATTCAAACCGGTCGTTTAGGCGAAGGGCATTAAGAATATTTTTCAACTCGATTATATGATCTTATGATATATCGTCTATAAGCTAGACGATATATTATTTTTATTTACTTGTTTGAAAAAATGGGGTTGTTAGCATGATTTTTCCCATATGCTGGCTTGTTTCCATATAATCGTGAGCCTTTTCAGCATCTTTTAATGGAAAAACCCGATCAATGATTGGTTTCATTGTACCTCTTTCAAATTCAGGCCAAAGATGTTGATAAAGATTATCTGCAATGGCTGTTTTAACCTCATCTGATTGCGGTCTTAAGGTCGACCCTGTATGAATGAGCCTTTTTGCCATAAGGCGAGCAATATTTGCATTCCCATGCGCCCCTGCAAGGACGGCAATTTGCACAATACGCCCTTCTATTGCAGCGCAAATATAGTTTTTTTCCACATAACAACCACCAACCATGTCTAAGATCACATCAGCGCCATGACGGTTTGTACAATTTTTTACTTCTGTGACAAAATCTTGATTTTTATAGTTTATGGTATGATCTGCGCCTAGCTGCTTACAAAATGCAACTTTTTTATCAGAACCAACCGTTGTGATGATTTTTGCTCCTTGCCATTTTGCAAGTTGAATTGCCGCTGTGCCAATGCCTGATGCGCCCCCATGAATAAGGCAATAATCATTTTTTTGTAATTTTCCTCTTTCAATAAGGTTATGCCAAACAGTGAAAAATGTTTCTGGGATTGCAGCAGCGTGAAGTAGATCAAAGCCTTTTGGTATTGGCAAGGCATGGCTTGCTGGTATTGCGCAATATTCAGCATAGCCACCACCTGGGGCTAGGGCTGTGATAAAATCTCCAACTTTATGATGGAATACGTCCTTGCCAATATTAACGATTTTACCAGCAACTTCTAGCCCAAGAATAGGGCTAACACCTTTGGGGGGAGCATAATGTCCTTTGCGCTGTAAAATATCAGGTCTATTGACCCCAGCCACATGGACTTCGACTAATATTTCATGGTCTTTTATGGTTGGAATTGTTGCTTTGCAAAGGGATAAAGAATTGCTTTTATCATCTGGCAATACCTCAATAAAGGACATTTCACTTTGTATTGAGGATGAAGTCATAGATAATATCCGTTTATAAAATATAAGGAATCAAAAAGTTGATATATGGGATGATAAGCCAGCCAAAACAAAAAGCTATGTATTAGGGCAAGATTTAAGCAATTTTTTCCGTTGATGAATTGAAAAAGACTATTCATGATTTAAAGGATGAAATGAAACGGCTAGAGGATGATATTAAGCTTAAAGAAAAGGCCAATAAGGCAGCAAGCGATGTCTTTAAAATTTAACTTAATTTTTATCTATATTATACATTCCTTATTGAGGATAAGAGAAGATCTCTGTGCTAAAATAGCAAGTCATTAAGATGCGTTAATATGCTTTTGATATCTTGATAAATATTAATGGTTCTTTCAAAGCCAGGTTTATCAAGGAAGAAAAATGAAGAATAAGCTAATTTCTTATAAGTTTGATAGCTCAGATAAGATATTTAATTGGAGCGAGGATCCTTGTGTATTTTTTGGCTTTGATGATGAAGATAAATCTTTATTTGAAAGTGATGATAGCTTTTCAAAACTTGCTAAAATGAATGATTGCCTAACAAGGGTGCAGCAATTTAAATCTTTTGTTAAAATGATGAAGGCTCAAGATTGCGTAGAAAAACAATATCAGTTTGAATATGGATTAAGACCAAGTTTTGACCGTAGGGATTTAAGTTTAAAATTACAAGAAGAAGGCAAAATAACGCTTAATAAAGATGGGTCTTATTCCCTTGAGGGGGAGATTAGACGGGTGCATTTATTGGAGCAAATCCAATCTAATTTACACGCGGAAACTAAAGATAATTATTTTGATATTGTAAAAGTTGACTTAGATCGAACTGAATTTTTAGAAATTCTAAGAAATAGCTTGTCGGGCCTCAATTATATCCAAAGCAAAGATGTTGTGGCGCTGCCGGATATTTGCATGCTGTCTATTTCGATTAATAAGCTTCATGAAATTAAAGAAATATATGGTTATGAAATTGCAAATGATGCTTTATCTTGTCTAGCGGATCGTTTGAAACTCTATCTTCGCAGTGAAGATATTATTGGTAATTTACAAACAAATATGATGACTGCTATCGTTCCGGGCGCTGATTTAGCTATCATTCATGAAATCGGTCATAGATTATTACAAGTCTTACGTCCAGAAGCTATTCAAACAAGAATTGGTCCGCTTATCACTTCGTTATCAATTGGTGGTATCAAGCTAGGTGAAGATAGTTTTGATGTGAATGAAACAATTTTCTACCTTGAACAGGCACAAAATATTGCCGCCCAACAAGGTGGGAATGCAATATATGTCTACAAAAAACATTATCAGCAACAATCTTTGCAATCTCAAAATATAGCGCTTGCAACCCATATTATCTCAAGCTTGAATAATGATAAATTTTTCTTGCAAACCCAGCCTATCGTTGACGCTCAAACGCAGGAAGTCATTTTTGAGGAAGGTTATGTTCGGATCTCTACAGATGATGGAAAAATACTCTATCCAGGATCATTTCTAAAGACAGCAACACAGCTTGGTATTGGCCGCTTAATTGATATTCGTTGTTTGGAATTAGCGCTTGATTATCTGTCTGATAACCCTGATAAAATGATGAGTATTAATATCACATCTCAAACAATATTAGATCAAGACTGGGATAACCGTCTAAGTGCAATTTCTATTTCTCATCAAAATATTCTATCTCGACTTATCATCGAAATTGAGCTTAGCGAAGAGAAGCTACAAATTCATAATGTTGCAGCATTTATTGATCGAATGCATAATTTTGGTGCGCGGGTGGCGCTGCATAATTTTGGCGCAAACTCCATTGGCTTTAATGTCTTAAAGCAACTACGCTTGGATATGGTGAAGCTAGATGGCAGTTATGGTAGTGGCCTTGCAAAAAACAGGTTGAACCAGTCTTTTGTTAAATGTTTAACTGAACTCGCTCATGAGCTTGATATGGATGTTGTCATTGAATGGATTGGCGGTGCAGAAGATGCTGCTTGTGCAAGCGAATGTAATGTTGACTTTTTACAAGGCAATTATTTTGGTGCTTCAGCTGATATTGAAAAAACACAAGCTGAGCAGCCGCCACAAAGAAGATACAACCATTTAAAGCTTGTGAAATAAACTGATATTGGAATAATATTGTTTTGCTATGCAATCTTGGCATAGGACAATTTCAAAAAGCATGGTTGTATTTTATTTCAATCATTGCTAATCCTTTTTATTAAATTATAAATCAATACAATTTTACTTGTGATTTTCTCATAATATAAAGGATCTCTAAATGATCATTGGGACGCCAAAAGAAATTGCTGACCTTGAAAATAGAGTTGCTATGACACCAGCGAGTGTTAAGCAATTAATAAAACTTGGGCATGAATGCCTGATTGAGAAGGGGGCGGGAGAGCGCTCTCAATTTTCTGACAAAGAATATGAAGATGCAGGTGCTAAGATTACGCAAACAGCAGTAGATTTATATGCACAAGCAGATGTCATAGCAAAAGTTCTTCCTGTTACAATAGATGAAGTGAAGCTGGTTAAAGAAGAGCAGTCTATCATTAGCTTTTTCTACCCAGCTCAAAATGAAGAATTGCTCAGCGCGTTGAATGAGAAAAAAGCAACCGTGATGGCCATGGATATGGTGCCGCGGATCTCAAGAGCGCAAAAAATGGATGCGCTTTCTTCTATGGCTAATATTGCCGGCTACCGGGCTGTCATTGAAGCGAGTAATAATTTTGGTCGGTTCTTTACAGGTCAAATCACGGCGGCGGGTAAAGTGCCGCCTGCAAAAGTTTTAGTCATTGGGGCAGGTGTTGCTGGTCTTGCTGCCATTGGTGCTGCACAATCCTTAGGGGCTGTGGTTCGCGCCTTTGATGTCCGCCCTGAAGTTGCAGAGCAAATTGAAAGCATGGGCGCTGAGTTTTTATTTCTAGACTTTGAAGAAGATGGGTCTGGAGACGGTGGTTATGCTGCCCCTTCTTCCCCTGAGTTTAGAGAAAAGCAGCTCGCTCTTTTCCGCGATCAAGCAGCTGATGTTGATATTGTTGTGACAACAGCGCTTATTCCAGGTCGTGATGCACCGAAGCTTTGGCTCGAGGATATGGTTCATTCCATGAAGGCAGGCTCTGTTATTGTTGATTTAGCGGCGGAGCGTGGCGGTAATTGCGATTTAACGCAAAAGAATGAGAAAATAGTTACAGAAAATGGTGTGACAATTATTGGTTATACTGATTTCCCATCAAAAATGGCAAGTCAAGCTTCAACGCTTTATGCTACCAATATTCGTCATTTAGTGGATGATTTGACCCCTGATAATGACGGGTTAATTGACCATAATATGGACGATGATATCATTAGAGGCGTTACTGCTTCTCGTGAGGGCGCTATCACTTTCCCACCCCCCGCGCCAAAAGTGCAAGCGATTGCAAAACCGCAAGCAAAAGAAAAGCCAAAAGAATTAACGGCAGAAGAGAAAAAAGCAGCTGAATTAGCAGCCTTTAAAGAAGATACAAAAAAGCAGTTTGCTATTTTAGGTGCCGGTGCTTTGCTTTTATGGCTCGTTGGCTCTTTTGCACCAGCAAGCTTTATGCAGCATTTCATTGTTTTTGTGCTGTCATGTTTTGTAGGCTATCATATTATTTGGAATGTTGCTCACTCACTGCACACCCCATTAATGGCTGTCACCAATGCCATTTCTGGCATTGTGATTATCGGCGCTTTACTCCAGGTGGGGTCATCAAGTTGGGTGGTTATTTTCCTTGCCTTCATATCAATTCTTATTGCAACCATCAATATTGTGGGTGGCTTTCTCGTGACACGTAGAATGCTAGCCATGTTTCAAAAAAGCTAATACGGAGCGTTTAAATCATGTCTTTAGGTCTTGTATCTGCAACTTATGTTGTCGCTGCTGTATTATTTATTCTTTCTCTTGGGGGATTATCTAATCAAGAAAGTGCAAAACGCGCTATTTGGTATGGTATTGCTGGTATGGCACTTGCGGTGTTAGCCACTATCATGGCACCCGATATTAAAAATACGGCCCTTGTTATTATAGCCTTGTTGCTTGGTGGCGCCATTGGCGTCTATGTTGCTGGCAAAGTTCAGATGACAGAAATGCCACAGCTAGTTGCTGCTCTCCACTCATTTGTTGGCCTTGCGGCTGTGTTTATTGGCCTCAATGCTGAGATTGAACTTAGCATGGTTCAAAATTTGATTGCCAATAATGCAGATCTTAAACAGCTAACAGGTTTTGCTAAAAAGCTTGCTGAGAAAACATCTGTAGAGATTGCTATTTTAAAAGTAGAAGTCTTTTTAGGTATCTTCATCGGGGCGGTCACATTTACAGGTTCTGTCGTAGCTTTCGGTAAGTTGGCTGGAAATATTGATGGGAAGCCTTTCAAGCTCTCTGGCGGTCATATGGTCAATGCTGGCGCTGCTCTTTTCTGCATCCTTCTAGGTGTTTTATATTTCCAAGGCGCTGGCATTTGGACAATGATCCTTGTAACGTTAATTGCAGGCTTTATTGGTTGGCACTTAATTATGGGTATTGGCGGCGCTGATATGCCAGTTGTTGTTTCTATGCTCAATAGCTATTCAGGTTGGGCTGCAGCTGCAATTGGCTTTACGTTAGGGAATGATCTCTTAATTGTTACGGGCGCGCTTGTCGGTTCTTCTGGTGCTATTTTAAGCTATATCATGTGTAAGGCGATGAACCGTCATTTTGTTTCAGTTATTTTAGGCGGCTTTGGGGAAACCACTGGCAAGGCTGCTGAAATTGACGGAGAAATGGTTGCTATTGATGCAGACGGTGTTGCGGCTACTTTAGAAGAAGCAGATAGCGTTGTCATTGTTCCCGGTTATGGTATGGCTGTTGCGCAAGCTCAGTCCTCAGTTGCGGAATTAACGCGCCGTTTAAGAGCGCAGGGCAAAGAAGTGCGTTTTGCGATTCATCCAGTTGCAGGGCGTCTGCCAGGTCATATGAATGTTTTATTAGCTGAAGCAAAAGTTCCTTATGACATTGTTTTAGAAATGGACGAAATTAATGACGATTTTCCACAAACAGATGTTGTTTTCGTGATTGGTTCAAATGACATTGTTAATCCGTCGGCTCAAGATGATCCAAATTCACCAATAGCTGGAATGCCTGTTTTAGAAGTTTGGAAATCAAAGCAAGTTTATGTTATGAAAAGAGGCAGTGGTACGGGTTATTCTGGCGCTGAAAACCCTCTCTTTTATAAGGAAAATACGCGCATGTATTACGGTGATGCTAAAGCTTCACTAGATGCTTTGTTACAGCTTATTTCTTGATTCTTGAGTATAATTATTAAAAAAATAAACCCACACTCATGTCATGAGCGTGGGTTTTTCATATCGACTGTTAAATTCTATAATTTGATAATGAACGAATATGCTGAACTTCTCAAAATATAGGGATTAAACAAATATAAGCTTAACCATGCATGGAGCGCACAAGATTAACAACCGCTTTTCTAATATTAATATCTTCAATCTTATTAAAGGCTTGTATCAAATTTATCATTTCTGGCGTGCTAATATAGTCATAAGCATTTACAGCACCAGACTGAGATGCATCGTCCTTGATAACACCATTGTCATATTCAGCAAAAAAATAGGCAACATCACTATTAACAATATGTGCAATATCGTAGAGGCGGCTTGCGCTAATCCTGTTTTTACCAGATTCATATTTTTGAACTTGTTGAAATGTTATACCAAGTTTTTCAGCGAGCTCAGTTTGTGATAAATTTTCATTTAATCGTGCCATACGAACTTTTGCGCCGACAAATTTATCTACGGGGTGAATATCATTAGTCATTTGTACTTCCCTTAAACTCTGTATATACTAGTGCGATATATATTTAAATATAAACCTAAAGTAGTTTTCTTTGGTTGTCTTAGTGATAAATTAAAAACAGGGATAAATGCAATTCAACAATAGTCAAAGAAGAGTGCAATTATCTGATATTTGTGTTAGGAAAATTATGTTTCATAGTTTGATTTTTATGCATATTTCTGTTTGATGAAAAAAACAGATGTCATTTTTTGCGAGGAAGGAATCGTAAAATGAGCGCAAAACCCAATAAACATATAGATTTAAATTTGTCCTGGCGCTCTCTTGTCAGTATTTTTATTCTTCTTGTAGCTATGCTTGGTATTATGAATAAGGGTTTTTCTACTTTTCATATAGTATGGTTAACTATTGCGTCGCTATTACTTATAATTTTATCTAATTCTGCTAAGAAAAAAATCAAATTGGTTAAAGCTCCAATTTTAGCGCAAGAAGCATTGAGTAAACGCTTAGAGGATTTTGAGCTTGCCTTTGAAATGATACAGACACCCATCTGTGTGATTGATAATAAAGAGACGATTATATTAGCAAATCCTTATATGCATGAGCTTATTGATGGGATACAGGTTGGGAAACAGATAAGCTTTTCAATTCGTTTTCCTGATATATTAAATGCTGTTAGGACTTGTATTCATTTAAATCAGCTTCAAGAAGGTCAAATTCATGATAAAATTACCAATAGCGCTTTCTATTTTAATATAACGCCTTTCACCCTTTTAAATAAAAAGCTTGATTATGGATTAACTGACGAATATCACACATATTATATTATTCAGCTTACTGACTTATCAGATACAAAGAAATTTGATGCAACACGTGCAAATTTTGTTGCTAATGCAAGTCATGAACTAAGAACGCCGCTTGCTAGCTTGCAAGGCTTTATTGAAACATTGCAAGGATCAGCTAAACATGATGAAAAAGCTCGGGCTCAATTTCTAGATATTATGAAGACACAAGCCTATCGTATGGGCAGGCTTGTTGATGATCTTTTACAGTTAAGCCAAATTGAGTCAGGTGTTGCATTTGATTTTTCTAAACCTGTGTCTTTAGAAGATGTTATTTCTCAAGTTTATGATGGCTTAAATCACTTAGCAAAAGACAATGACATTACAATTCATATCAACAATAAGACAACTGGTCTTCAAATATATGGTATGCATGATCACCTCATTATTTTGCTACAGAATCTCGTTGAAAATGCCATTAAATATGCAGGTGGCGGCAAGAAAATTGATATTATTAGTTATTTAGATGAAGAAGCCTACGCGGGTAAGCCGAGAGTAATTTTAGAAGTAAAAGATTATGGTAATGGGATACCGAGTGTGCATGTACCACGATTAATGGAAAGATTTTATCGGGTTAATACTGAGATCAGTCGAGAAAAAGGGGGGACTGGCTTAGGTTTAGCGATTGCAAAACATATCGCTCAGGCTTGTAAAGGGGAAATTAGCGTAGCCAGTGAAGTTGGAAAAGGAACAAGTTTTAAAGTTGCATTACTGCGCTTTGAAGATGGCAATCCCCATAATGAGAACCAAGCACCATAGGTATTTAATTTTTAATAAATGAAATACATATATTTTCTATATTCAACTATTATTACGTAAACTCATTTAAAGCATTGTTTTTTAATGATAATATTCATAATAAAATCTGATCCATGCTAAATATGTCATATAACTGTCATATAGCATGTGTATAGAGTGCGCGTAGACAGTTTGTCTAACGTTCAATTATTTATTATCAAGGAGAGTATTCGTGAAAAAATCATTTGCACTAGCACTGATCGCGACTGCCGCTATTTCTTTTGCCGCTGAGGCACGTGACCAAATTAAAGTTGTAGGTTCTTCTACAGTATTTCCATTTTCTACTGCTGTTGCTGAGCAGTTTGGACAAAAAACTGAATTCACGACACCAGTTGTTGAGTCAACTGGATCAGGCGGCGGCATGAAGCTATTTTGTGCTGGCATTGGTGTTGAGCACCCTGATATCACAAATGCTTCTCGCAGAATTAAATCTTCTGAATTTAAAAAATGTACAGAAGCTGGCATTACAATCACAGAAGTGAAAATTGGCTTTGATGGTATTGTTTTAGGTTCTTCAAAAGCTTCAGCTCCTCTAAATGTAACTTTAGAGCAAATTTTCATGGCACTTGCTAAAGAAGTTCCAGTTGATGGCAAGCTTGTAGCAAACCCTTACAATATGTGGTCTGATATTGATCCTTCTCTACCAGCTATTAAAATTGAAGTTCTAGGCCCTCCTCCAACATCAGGCACGCGCGATGCATTTGTTGAGCTTGCTATGGAAGGCGGCGCAAAGAAAATTGAAATGCTTGCTGCTTTAAGAAAAGAAGATAAAAAAGCGTTTCAAAAAGTTGCACATGCTATTCGTGAAGATGGCGCATTCATCGAAGCTGGTGAAAATGACAACCTTATCGTTGGTAAGCTAGAAGCAAATCCAAATGCATTTGGTATCTTTGGTTTCTCTTTCCTTGATCAAAACTCAGACAAATTGCAAGGTGCAAATGTTGGTGGTGTAGCACCAGAATTTGAACTTATTGCAGCTGGTGACTATCCTGTTTCTCGTTCTTTATTCTTCTATGTGAAAAAAGAGCATGTTGGTGTTGTTCCAGGTATTGCTGAATTTGTAGCTGAATTCACATCAGAATCTGCTTGGGGCGAAGAAGGCTATTTGGTCGACAAAGGTCTTATCCCTCTTCCAGAAGCTGACCGTGCGGCAATTGCGACAGCTTCGCAAAGCATGGAATCACTTTCTATGTAATTTAATTTGTGATATGCCCGCGCTTGTGATACATGCTGCGGGCATATTATTTTAAACTTATTGCTTGCTCTATTGTTTTTTATTGGATCAGCAAGAGCGTTTTGTGAGATAAAAATGACTAGTTTTGTGCTTCTTAGCTTTTTACTAATATCGGCTTTTTTATTTTTATATTTTCGCTCTAAAGCAATATCTTTTATAGGTAGCACATCACAAAAATTGCATTCGCGCCCTGAGTTTCATGGAGGCGCTGCTTTAATTTTCACTATTATTCCCGCATTATTCTTTTACTCATTTGTTTCTATTGCAAAAGATCTATTCATAAGACTAGCAGGTTACAATGAAAGCGAAGCTCAAATGGTGGCTTCTCTTTATGATGTTATAACATTAGCAGTTGCTGTGTTAATAATTGTTCTCGGCTTTTTGCTATTTACTAAAAAGCAAAATATCCGTTTTCCTGCGCGCCATATTGTTGAGAAAGCAATAATGGGTGTCCTGTTTTTTGCATCGGGCATTGCTGTTTTAACAACAATTGGCATTTTCCTTTCTGTCATTTTCGAATCGCTCAGCTTTTTTAGCCAATATGCCTTCTCCGACTTTCTTTTTGGACTTCAATGGTCACCGCAAACAGCTTTAAGAGAAGATCAAGTAGGCTCTTCAGGCGCATTTGGTGCTGTGCCTTTATTTGCAGGCACAGCTTTAATCACTGTCATTGCTCTTCTTGTTGCTGTTCCTGTTGGCTTAAGTGCTGCTATTTATTTATCTGATTATGCAACGCCAAAATTTAGATCTATAGCAAAGCCAATTTTAGAAGTCTTGGCAGGCATACCAACTGTTGTTTATGGTTTTTTTGCTGCTTTAACTATCGCCCCATTCATTCGAAATAGTTCTGAATCTTTGGGCTTTACCGCCTCTAGCGAAAGCGCCCTTGCTGCTGGCTTGGTTATGGGCATTATGCTTATTCCTTTCATCTCTTCTTTATCTGATGATGTAATTAATGCAGTTCCCCAATCTTTGCGTGATGGTTCTTACGGCTTAGGGGCAACAAAATCTGAAACAATGAAGCGCGTCGTTTTACCTGCCGCTTTACCTGGTATTGTAAGTGCTGTGTTACTTGCTGTAAGCCGTGCTATCGGTGAAACGATGATTGTTGTTATGGCTGCAGGCCAAAGTGCAAATTTAACAATTAATCCATTAGAGACTGTGACAACCGTTACAGTTCAAATTGTTGCTTTGCTGACAGGCGATATCGAATTTGATACGCCAAAGACATTATCCGCCTTTGCGCTTGGTTTAGTGCTATTCATTATCACGCTTATTTTAAACTTTATCGCGCTACGCGTCGTTAAAAAATATCGAGAGCAATATGACTAATATATCTGCAAATAATAACGACATAAATATGAGCGCAGACACACCAAAAGAGCGTATGAGACAGCGTTTGAAAGCACGATATCGTGCTGAAATGAGGTTTAAGTTATACGGTCTTGGTGCGATCATCATTGCTGCTATCGCATTGGTCATTTTAGTTCAAAGTATTTTAATACAGGCTATTCCTGCTTTTACCGCACATTCAATGATTTTAGACATTGATATGGCAGAGCATAATATTGATCCAGAGCTTGCAAATGATGTTAAGCAGGTGAATAAGATTGATTTTAGAAAAATAATCAATAATAGCGTTTATAGCTTTCTTCCTGATATGACGAGCCGAAAGCAGAAAAAAGATTTGCGGCAAATTTTAAGTGCAAGTGCGCCTTTTGAACTGAAAAAATCAGTTATGGAAAATCCTGATATTATTGAGGGGCAGTTTAAACGAGATTATCTTTTAGATGATGTATCGGATCTTTATTTTAAAGGATATATATCTGAATTTAGACGTCTAACGGGGCAATCAGATATTCAGCTTGAGATGGAAAATAATAGCTATAGCGTTTTGAATATTGAACAAGCAAATAAGATGGTTATTCGTGAGATATTAGCTACTTCTTTATCACAAGAGCGGGACGCTGTGAAACGTCTATTAGATCTGAATGTGAATACGTTAAAGCGTGTGCAAGATGAAATTAATAGCTTTTCAGAGAATAGTTCAGCTTCAAACATAGAGCGTAATGAGAAGAATAAAATATCGCTTCAGCAGCTAGAAGCAAAAGGAAAGCAATTGCAGAGCCAGTTGGAAGGCTTAAATCTACTGATTAAGGATGAAAGTGAAGTAATTAATCTAAGCTCTAAAATGCCTTCAATATTTATAAAAACAGGTGATATTTTTTTAAAGCTTAGTCAGTTTGGTGCTAATAAATTGGTTTTTAATAGCTCAACTAAATTAAGCGTACCAACAAGGATAGAAGCGGGCAATTGGCAGATTTTTGTGATTGAAAAGCCCGAAGATATTCGCCTTGTCTCAGATCAGCAAGCAATAATGCTTGAACGTTTAAATGATTTAGGTATTATCCATAAGCATTTTAATTGGCATTTTTTCCAAGGTGGCGATAGTACAAACCCTGAATATGCAGCGATTGCCGCAGCGTTTAAAGGCTCATTACTTTTACTTGTTGTTACTTTATGCTTGTCTTTTCCTCTAGGTGTTTGCGCTGCTGTCTATTTGGAAGAATTTGCCCCTAAAAATCAAATTACAGATTTTATCGAGGTTAATATTAATAATCTCGCTGCTGTCCCTTCCATTATTTTTGGTCTTTTTGGCCTTGCTATTTTCCATGGTGCATTTGGGATCGAAAGAGGTACTGCCCTTATTGGTGGCATGGTACTTGCCCTTATGACAATGCCAACGATCATTATTGCTTCTCGTGCTTCTTTGCGCGCTGTACCGCCTTCCATTCGGGAGGCTGCATTAGGCTTAGGCGCTTCTCGCTTGCAGACGGTAACCCACCATGTTTTGCCTCTAGCATTACCCGGCATGATGACAGGTACAATTATTGGTATGGCGCAAGCCTTAGGTGAGACGGCACCGTTAATTTTAATAGGCTTAATTGCCTTTATTGTGGATATTCCAGGCGGTTTTACAGATGCTTCAACAGCCTTGCCATCTTTAATCTATAAATGGGGTGATCAAGCCTTTTTAGCTTTCCAACATAAAACAGCTGCTGCCATTGTTTGCCTATTAATTTTCTTAATCTTTATGAATGCAATGGCTGTTATATTGAGAAAGAAATTTGAAAGACGTTGGTAATATTCCAGCAAGTATAAAATTAATATATTAAGTATGAAACTAAAATCTTTTGGATCCTATATGTGATCGGAGAATCTTAAATGAATATGATTGTGTCAGATGTTGCAATGGGTGTTGAAATGGCGGATCAAGTCAAAATTAAAGTCAATGATGTCGACGTTTTTTACGGCGCTAAGCAAGCTTTATTTGGTGTTGAGCTCGATATTAAAGCAAACCAAGTTACATCTCTAATAGGCCCTTCTGGCTGTGGTAAATCAACATTTTTAAAATGTTTAAATCGTATGAATGATACAGTTGATATCGCGCGCATTCAAGGGTTAATCACGTTAGATGGTGTCAATGTATATGACAGTAAAATTGATGTAGTGGAGTTACGCGCTCGGGTAGGCATGGTGTTCCAAAAACCTAACCCATTCCCAAAGTCTATCTATGAAAATATCGCTTACGGTGCGCGCATTCATGGCCTCGCTTCAACAAAAGCGGACTTAGATGCAATTGTGGCTTCATCTTTAGAAAAAGCGGGTCTTTTTGAAGAAGTTAAAGATCGCCTTCATGAGCCCGGCACCAGCCTTTCAGGTGGGCAGCAACAGCGCTTATGTATCGCAAGAGCGATTGCCGTTAGCCCTGAAGTGATTTTGATGGATGAACCATGTTCTGCGCTAGACCCAATTGCAACAGCTAAGGTTGAAGAGCTGATTGATGAATTAAAGCAGAATTATACAATTGTTATTGTTACGCACTCTATGCAGCAAGCTGCCCGCGTTTCTCAATATACGGCCTTTTTCCACTTAGGAACTTTAGTGGAATATGGAGAAACAAAGAAAATCTTCACATCACCCACAGATAAGAGGACTGAAGATTACATTACAGGTAGAATAGGTTGATATTACCGCCTATAGTGTCATTCTTTGAAATAACATAAATTATGTTGGAGCAGACCATTGGTTGCAAATAATCATATTGTATCATCGTTTAATGAAGAGCTTGGCGATATTTCGCGTATGGTTACTGAGCTGGGCGGCATTGTTGAGGTTGCGCTTCTTGAAAGTGTGTCTGCTCTTGTGAAACAAGATCACCGCTTAGCAGATCGTGTTATTCAAACAGACCGTCGTGCTGATGCTTTATTTGAAGAAATTGAGGAAAGTGCAATTACGCTCATTGCAACAAGGCAGCCAGTGGCACAAGATTTGCGTATCGTTATTGCCGCAATTCGTATGGCTAACGATTTGGAACGCGTTGGCGATTTGGCTAAAAATATTGCGAAAAGAACGCGTGCAATTGGTGATGATATGCCGTCCACCAATTTATTACACGGTATCCAGCGTTTAGCAGATTTAGTTGCGAAGCAACTCAATCGTGTTTTAGATAGCTTTGCTCAAGAAGATACGAGTTTAGCAGAAGAGGTTTGGTCGCGAGATGACCAAGTTGATGCCATGTATACGTCGATTTTCCGTGAAATGTTGACGTATATGATGGAAAATCCTCGTAATATTTCACCATGTGCTCATTTGCTTTTTTGCGCAAAAAATATTGAGCGTATAGGAGATCACGCGACAAATTTAGCTGAAACCGTTTATTATAAAAATGAAGGTAAGCATCTAAAAGGAATACGTCCTAAAAAAGATGGTTCTACAGAAATTAACATAAGTGACATCTAACTGTCATAAAAAAAGATTATATGACATATTTGAAAATAAGATTATGATCTGTGGTTAGAAAATGGCAAATATATTAGTTGTAGAAGATGAAGCGCCTCTCTCTATTTTAATGAAATATAATTTAGAAGCAGAAGACTATCATGTATCGACTGTTGATCGAGGTGATGAAGCAGAAATTATACTAAAAGAGCAGCTTCCCGATTTGATGATATTAGATTGGATGCTTCCTGGCCTTTCAGGCATTGAGCTTTGTCGTCGTGCTAGAATGCAGGAATATACCCGCAATTTACCAATCATTATGTTAACTGCAAGAGGGGCTGAAACAGATCGTATAAGAGGCCTTTCTACAGGCGCTGATGACTATGTTACAAAACCTTTTTCTATTCCGGAACTCATGGCGCGGGTAAAAGCACTCTTGAGAAGATCTAATCCAGATTCGATAGCCAACAAGTTGATTTCAAATAATATTTGTTTAGACAGAGAAAGCTTTAGGGTGTTTATCGATGATGCAGAGTTAAAGCTCGGCCCAACTGAATTTAGATTACTTGAAAGCTTAATGAAAAATAAGGGTCGTGTTATGTCTCGTGAAAAGCTTCTGAATGATGTTTGGGGGCATGATGTCTATATTGATGACAGAACGGTTGATGTGCATATTGGACGACTAAGAAAACTTGTTAAAAATCAAAGAGGGGGGGATGACCCCATTCGCACTGTGCGTGGCGAAGGTTATGCACTTAGAGATTAAACTTTGCTTTGCCACAAAGTTTACCTGACCTGAGTTTAACTTCTCCATTATATAATGAAAATTACTTTTCTAAATTAAGTGAACTAATAGCCTAAGACAATCAAATATGAGGTGCTTAGGCTATTATTTAGAGTATATCATTATTTATTAAAATAACAGATGGTCAAAGAATGCGTTCGAGAATTGCAGTTTACTGTTTGAGAGGTAGTAAATTTGAATTTCGATTAAATGCAATGCTATAACCAAGTCAAATTTACTTGTTATGATTTTCAATAATTTGGTCTTGCTCACCAGAGCTAATTAAATTATTTAAGGCAAGCTGCATTTTTTTCGTAATTTCAGTGTCAATATTTTGGTGACAAGCAAAGCCTGATTTCACTTCTTTAAGCGTTAATATTTCTTTCACCTCCAACCCTTGTTTTTTTAATACATTAAAATAATCATAGGAAACAGCCATGGCATCGATGCGTCCTGCCAGCAGCTTTTTCACTGATAGGGCAAGATCTTTGGTGGTTTGAATATTTTTATAATTTAAAGATTCAAGAACCTCTTGTGTTGAATCGCCTGATTGCGCGCCAATTGTTAACATTTGACTATCTTCTATTGTTTCGGCTGGTTTGGAAAAATCATTCTTGGCAATTAGAACCATTTTATCTGTATATAACGGCTCAACCCAAACAAATTTTTCAGCGCGCTCTGGGGTGAGATCTGCGGTAAACACGCAAGTATTCTCTTTATTTTGCGCAAGACCGATCGCACGGGACCATTGCATAATTTTTATGGAATAAGGAATACCTGCCTCAGACATTATCCTATGGGCTTGATCAGGGCCGATACCAACAATTTCACCTTCATGAAGATAGTTAAATGGGGCATAGTCTTCTGTCGTAAGCAATATTTCCTCTGCTTGTGTCGCTTGCGCGCTCATTAATGTGAATAAACTTAAAAATACTCGAGTTACATTACGCATTTTTTCTCCTATCATGCATAGTTGGCATTGTTTTTTGACTACTCCTGACATCTGTTAGAAATGTATTTATTATTGATGACATTGTTTTTGAATTTTTTGATACGACCCGGGAAGTAGAGGCCGATAGTTCTGCTGAATTGAGGGTTTGCCTTGCAGCACCTGCAACATTTTGAACCATTTGACTGATTTCAACCGATTGGTTCAAAACTTTCTCTGACATCTCCCCCATATGGGTCATCTGCGTATTTTGTACGTTCATCGCTTGGGTAAGCTCAGCAACAAAACTATGCATTTGATTAATCGTAACCGACACTTCAGCAATTTGCTTTTGCGTTTGCAGGGATGAACTACCTATATCTGAAATGATTTTACCGATCTGTATTGTAGCATCTCTGGTTTGATCAGAAAGCAGCTTCACTTCATGAGCTACAACGGCAAATCCTTTTCCATATTCCCCAGCCCTTGCGGCTTCAATCGTGGCGTTTAATGCCAGTAAATTTGTTTGATCGGCAATGTCATGAATAAGCTGTACAGCTGTTTGGATTTTAGTCGTATGGTCAGATAAGATCTTGACGTTATCATGCGCTTTTTCGCTAACACTATTCGATATTTCAATTAGGTTATGCATATCTTCTGCTTGCTTGGTAACATGCTGGCTTTTTGTCACAATTTCTGTTGATATATTGGTAAGCTCATCAATGAGAATACTGCTATCAGCAATTGTTTCTATCGTCCGATGGGTAAGCATATCCGAACTTTCTGAAATATTAAATAAATCATCCGCATTATCGCTTAATGCATTCATATTGTTTTCAACAGTGTCTAAAAGACCTGATGTCTTGCGCGTAAATTGATTGACAAGAGCGGTTAGCTGCTCATGCTTATCAATTTGCGATATTTGATGAATTTGCGTTTGCTTCAGCAAAGTAATTCTTTCATTGGCAGACTCTTTGAAGATAGTTAGCGCATCGATCATATCTCCAATTTCATCTTGACGGTTTAAAGCGGGGATATCTAAATCAATGTCGCCAGAACCTAATTTTGTCATCGCTTCTGTAACAAGTTTTAAAGGCCTTAGATTGATGCTTAATAATTTATAAATAATACCAGCAACCAGCATTGCGACGACAGAACCAAAAACAAGATTTTTAATTGTATTATAAAATGCGGTTAGCTTGACGGAGCGATTGTCAATTTCGAGAACGAGTAGGCCAACGATTTCTTTACTATTGCCTGTTTTCTGGGTAACAGGAATAATGAAGTGACTAAAATTTTTCTCCAAGCGTTTGAGTAGCTTGCGCTGTTGTGTTGCTTCAGTAAGCGTTTCTTTATTATTTTTAATGATATCTTCTGTGAAGATTTTATCATTTGTTGCAATAGCGCTGTTTTCTGCATCAAAAATAGTGACGGTTTTCACAATATGATGTTCAGTTAAAAGATGAACGGCTTGCTTTGCTGCTGCTTCATCAAAATTCCATAAAGCTTTTAGGGCTAATTCTTTGCCAACAGAAATGATGAAAGCGATGGCTGTATCATGATTTTGCTGTGCTGCTTTTGTGTCTGAGCGGATATTGTAGACTAGACCAATTGCTATCAAAAAAAAAGTTACGCTTAAAACAGCGCATGTGACTTTTAAGGCCAAAGATTTTCTTATTTTTTCCACGAGCTTATATCCAATATCACCAATATTGGTACTATGGCAAAGCATCCTTGAGATAAGATTTTAAAATAGTTGCCTAAGCATATTCAAGCAAGAGGTAGCTCTAAAACGGCATATGTTTGCGGCATAATCATTTGAAAAAGCAATATATTTCAATAGATTATATTTTAAGGCTTTTTAGAAAAAACTTTGAGGGTCAACATCAATTGTTATTTTTAAAGAGCCTGTTAGTTTAGGCGCGTGGTTAAGCCAGTGCTTTATATATTTTTGCGAAAGCATTGTTTTAGGTCCTTTTAGCAGTAAACGCTGCCTAAATCGCCCTCTTAGCTGGGTGAAAACAGG
>WTKA01000111.1:24303-39429 GCA_011524605.1 Hyphomicrobiales bacterium
GGGAAATTATGACCTTTAGCGATCAACTGCGTGCCAATCACAATGTCATATTGATGCTCTGCAATCGCATTGAGCTGTTGTTGTAAAGCGCCCCAGCCACCGAGCATATCAGAAGATAAAATACATATACGGGCATCGGGAAATTGTGTTTTAATATCCTCTGCAATACGCTCAACACCAGGCCCCACTGCCACTAAGCTATCTTCACTGCTACAAGAAGGACAAATTTGTGGCCTCGGCTCTTCATGGCCGCAATGGTGGCACATAAGCACTTTACGAAATCGGTGATCAACAAGCCATGCACTACAATTGCTACATTGAAAGCGATGTCCACATGAACGGCACAAGGTTAGAGGTGCATAACCCCTGCGATTTAGGAAAATCAACGCTTGATAGCCTTGATCAATTGTTTGATGAATAGCATGGGTAACAGTGGGAGAAATCCACTGTCCTTTTTCAGGTGGAAAAATTTTTAAATCGACAACATCTATATTGGGTAATTCACCAGAACCATAGCGGCGTTTTAAAGTATGATAGTGGAATTTGCCCTGTTGTGCATTCACCCATGTTTCAACAGAAGGGGTAGCAGAAGCGAGTAAACATTGCGCTTTATGTAAAGAAGCAAGGACAATCGCCATATCCCGCCCATGGTAAGAGGTGCGCTCCTCTTGTTTATAGGCTGGGTCATGCTCTTCATCAACAATAATCAATCCTAAATTAGAAAATGGCAGGTAAAGAGCTGACCTTGCGCCGACAACGCATTGCACTTCTTTTCGGTGGACAGCGCGCCAAACACGCTCCCTTTGTTTTGCAGACATATCTGAGTGCCAACAAGCAGGTTCAACCCCAAAACGTTGCCTAAAGCGCTCTAGAAATTGTTTTGTTAAAGCAATCTCTGGTAAAAGTATTAAACCTTGTTTGCCTTGACGCAGAAAATCAGCCAAATATTCAAAATAGACTTCCGTCTTACCAGAACCGGTCACCCCTTCTAATAGGCTAGGTTTAAATCCTTCTTGCTGCTTGAGACCATTTAAAACTTTTGCTTGATCCTCATTTAGTTTTGCAATGGCAAAATCAGGGTCAGGCATATCCACTATTTTGGGGCGTGCTAAAGTCGTTTCTTCAAAAACACCCAGATCAATCAGCCCCTTTATGACAGCAGGGCTCGACCCTGAAATTTCTGCTAAATGCTGCTTTGTATAAGCCAATCCATTTTCGGCACTTTCAATGACACGTGTTCTTGCGGGGGTAAGGCGGTCAGGTCTTTCCTCCGTTATGCGATAAGCTTTTAAAGGGGGTTCTTCTTGCAAAGCTTCAGCGCTACGGATTAAACTGCGCGCCATATTGCCAATTGGCGTAAGAGTATAGTCAGCAACCCATTTCACAAAATCAAGCTGCTGGCTGGGCAGCGGTTTATCGCTGACAATATGAGCAATTTTTCTAAGCTTTTCATAATCAATCTCAGGGTCTGAAAAACTCCAAACGACACCATTATATTTTTTATTCCCAACAGGCACTTCAACTATCATGCCTTTATCTAAGGTCATGCCTTCGGGGATTTGATAGCTATAGGCTTGATCAATCCCTAATGGTACTAAGATATCAGCGGTAGGTGGGCGATTGCTTGACATGAAAACAGGCTTGTTGATGAAGGGCGCTATGGCTTTACTTTTATACAATTCCTTGTGCAATTCATAGAGGTTTAGGTTAGGAAACATATATTTCCACACTATTATCATTTGCTGTCTTGCTTTAAACGGGAAATGAGTGTATTAAAGCTTCAACAATTATAAAGTGGGTTCGAAAGAGCCCGCTTTTTTTATTATAGATTTTGAGAAGGTTTTACCGCTAATGACGTCAAACGATATGTTTGTCCCTCGTGTAATCACTGAGAGCGGCATTGAAGCGCGTGTTGCGCAAATTATTGAGCCAGTGATTGAAGATTTAGGCTATCAACTTGTCCGCATCAAGCTTTCAAGTCGGGATGGATCTACATTGCAGATTATGGCTGAACGCCCTAATGGTGAGATGAATGTTGAAGATTGCGCCATTGTTAGTAGAGCTATTTCTCCTGTTTTAGATGTAGAAGATCCAATTGATAGAAATTATCATCTTGAAATTTCAACACCAGGCATTGATCGTCCTTTAGTGCGTCCAAAAGATTTTAAAGATTGGGTTGGCTTTGAAGTGAAAATTGAAAGCCAAATGATGCGCGATGGTAGAAAAAGATATCGTGGCCTTCTAAAACAAGCAGATGATGAGCAGATTTTGCTATATATTGAAGATGCGGTGGGCGGGCCTGTCGAAGAGAAATTTATGTTAACAGAGCTAGAAGACGCAAAGCTTGTTATGACAGATGCGCTTGTGGCAGCCGCTTTGAAGCGCTCTAAAGCAAAGCAAGCAGAATTAAATGAAAAAGGTGAAGTGTCATTCATAGAAGATGATGAAACATCAAAAACACATCACTAATATAGAATAAAATATACTCTTAAAACTTTGTAGCTAAAAAGAGTTGGAAATTGGAGATTTAATAAAATGGCAAGTGTGAGTGCTAACCGAATAGAGCTTCTACAGATTGCGGATGCCGTGGCGCGTGAGAAGTCTATCGACCGTGATCTTGTGATTGAAGCTATGGAAGATGCGATTGAGCGTGCAGCCCGCTCTCGTTATGGCGCGGAAACAGATATTAAGTCTGAAATTAACCGTAAGTCTGGTGAGCTTCGCATGTGGCGCGTTCGCACAGTTGTGGAAGAAGTAGAAAACTTCACTGCTCAGCTCACTCTGGAAGAGGCTTTAAAAGAAGACCCTGAAGCCGAGCTTGGTAAGCAATATTTAGATACATTGCCTCCGCTTGAATTTGGCCGCGTTGCTGCTTTAAATGCAAAGCAAGTCATTGTTCAGCGTGTGCGTGAGGCGGAGCGTGATCGTCAATATGATGAATTTAAAGATCGTATTGGTGAAGTTGTGTCAGGTGTCATTAAGCGCGTTGAATATGGTAATGTTATTGTTGATTTAGGTCGGGCCGAGGCGATTATTCGTCGTGACCAAACAATCCCACGTGAAAACTTTAAATATGGGGAACGTGTTCGTGCTTATGTTCAAGATGTAAGACGCGAAACAAGAGGGCCACAAATTTTCCTTTCGCGTACGCATAATCAGTTTATGGCATTGCTTTTCACACAAGAAGTGCCTGAAATTTATGATGGTGTGATTGAGATTAAATCAGTTGCCCGTGATCCTGGTAGTCGTGCGAAAATTGCTGTCTTTTCTAATGATAGTTCTATGGATCCCGTTGGCGCTTGTGTTGGTATGCGTGGTAGCCGTGTGCAAGCCGTTGTTGGTGAGCTGCAAGGTGAAAAGGTCGATATCGTGCCATGGTCAGAAGATCAAGCAAACTTTGTCATTAATGCTCTGGCACCCGCTGATGTGACAAAAGTTGTTATGGATGAAGATGTGGGGCGGATTGAAGTCGTTGTGCCAACAGATCAACAATCTTTAGCTATTGGCCGTCGAGGGCAAAATGTGCGCCTTGCAAGCCAGTTGACGAGCTGGGATATTGATATTTTAACGGAAGAGGAAGAATCAGAGCGTCGTCAGGCAGAGTTTGTTGACCGTTCCCAAGTCTTTATGGAAGCGCTGAATGTAGATGAAATTGTTGCACAGCTGCTTGCGACAGAGGGCTTCACTTCTGTAGAAGAAATTGCTTATGTAGAAGTTGATGAGATTGCTATCATTGAAGCTTTTGATGAAGATACAGCGCAAGAAATTCAATCGCGTGCACTTGATTATCTAAAAGAAATTGAAGCGAAATTTGATGCTGAACGTAAGGAGGCTGGTGTTCAGGATGAGTTGCTTGATATTAATGGCATGACAATCCAAATGCTAGCCGCTCTTGGCCGTAATGAAGTAAGAAATATCGAAGATTTAGCCGGCTGTGCTGGGGATGATCTTATGGGTTGGAATGAAAAGCGTGACGGTAAAATTCATAAAGAGATTGGCTTTTTCGATGGTATAGAGATTAGCCGCGAAGATGCTGAAGTTATGATTTTACAAGCGCGAACACAAATGGGCTGGCTCACAGAGGAAGAGCTTGAGGCTCAAGCGGCTTTAGAAGCTGCTTATGCTGAGCAAGAAGCGCTTGCAGAGGCTGCAGAAGCAAATGGCGAAAATGAAAGTGCAGATGCAGATACAGTTTTTGCTAACTTAGGCGGCTCTCAAACCAAGCCTGTCACTGAAGAATAATAGCTGGATGAAAGATTAGAGAGAATTTGATGCGAGAAAGAATGTGTATCATAACGCGAGAAAGCAAGCCGGAGGACCAACTCCTTCGGTTTGTAAGTGATATGCAACAATGCATCATTCCAGATCTGAAAGCGAATTTACCGGGAAGAGGGGCTTGGGTTACGTTAGATCAAGTTTTAATTCAAAGTGCTTTTGAAAAGAATGTTTTGCACCGCTCCTTAGAGATTAAAGGGCAATCTGAGCAAAGCCTCTCTCTTTTTATGGCAATGGTTATGGAGCGTTTTGATCATTCTGTGCTTGGTAGTTTTGGTCTTGCAAGACGCGCTGGCACTCTAATTACTGGTTTTGAGAAAGTGATGAAAGAGCTAAGCAAAGAAAATGTGCTGATGCTTATTCATGCAAAAGATGCCGCGCGCGATGGCGTGGCAAAAATTGCAGGTCGTGCTAAGTCTGTGAGTGATCATAAAAAGCTTTATGTTGAAAATAGTTTTTCAAACGAAACGCTTTCAAAAATGCTTGGTCATCCTAATGTTATGCATGCGGCAATTTTGAGAAAGACAAGCTCAAATAAGGCGATAATGCGCGGAATTTATCGCAGAAACAAATTTTATGGCGTTAAAAGCAACGAAGATGGCAATATACCATTGACTCTTGACGTAGAACATCGCAATCGAAGATACAAGGATTAATGCCGCGAAGAAAAGCGGATCAAGGAATACATATTTTATGACCGATAAAGATAATTCGAATGAAAATAAAATTAGCTTATCTCCTAAAAAGACATTGTCTTTGAAAGGGAAGGTGGCATCTGGTTCTGCAGGGGGAGCAAGGGCGAACTCTGGTGGACGTGGCAAATCCGTAGTTGTTGAAAAAAAACGACGTCGTGTTGTAACGCCAGGGGGTGCCAACAAAGGGGATGCGAATAGAGCACCAGGCTCACTGACAAATGCAGAGCAGGGCGCACGTGCTGAAGCATTGGCCAGAGCTTTAGAGCAAGCTAAAATTGATGAAGCGAAAGCTGCTGAACGCGCTATTCAAAAAGCAAAAGAAGATGAAGAGAAAAAGCGCATTGCAGCTGAAAAACAAAAAGCTGAAGAAGAGCGTTTAAAACTTGAAGCTGAGCAGAAGCAGCAAGAAGAGCAAAAGCAAGACGCTGAAAAAATCGCTAAAGCAGACAGTGTTAAAGAAGTTGTTTCTGCACCAAGGCCAAAACCTGGTCAGAAAAAGCAAGCTGAAACGATTAAGAAACCAAGCGCTAATCAGCAGGCGGATCTGTCAGCAGTCGCTGCAGAATCTTTAATTGAAAAGCCTGGGTCTAATAGAGGCGCAGCCGCTGCAAAGACATCGCAAACAGATGATAAACGCGCTAACACGAAAAAACGCGCTGTTGAAGTCCCTGCAAAGCCGCAGCGTACCAAGGGTCAACAAGATCGTCGTCGCAGCAAGCTTACCGTTACAAATGCGATGGATCAGGATGAGCGCGAGCGTTCTTTAGCTTCCATGCGCCGCAGAAGAGAACGCAATAAACGCCAAGCGCAACAATTTAATGAGCCAAGAGAAAAAATCTCTCGTGAGGTTAAAATTCCAGACGCAATTACCATTCAAGAACTTGGTAACCGCATGGCAGAGCGCGCTGTTGATGTTATTAAAATTCTTATGGCTCAAGGTCAAATGCTCAAAGCCACAGATACAATTGATGCTGATACGGCTCAGCTTATTGCTGAAGAAATGGGGCATACGGTTAAGCGTGTTTCTGATTCTGATGTTGAAGAAGGTATTTTCAATGTTGTGGATGATGAAGGTGAGAAAATTTCTCGTCCTCCTGTTGTTACAATCATGGGTCACGTAGACCATGGTAAAACATCGCTTCTTGATGCTTTGCGCAAAGCAAATGTTGTGTCAGGCGAAGCAGGGGGCATCACACAGCATATTGGTGCTTACCAAGTTGAAATTAACGATCAGCCGATTACATTCATTGATACACCCGGCCACGCGGCCTTTACAGCTATGCGTTCTCGTGGTGCTAAAGCAACTGATATTGTGATTTTGGTTGTTGCAGCTGATGATAGTGTTATGCCGCAAACCATTGAAGCGATTAATCACGCAAAAGCTGCGGAAGTGCCAATCATTGTTGCTGTTAACAAGATCGATAAGCCTGATGCTAATCCTTCAAAAGTGATTACTGACTTGCTGCAACATGAAGTCATTACTGAAACGATGGGCGGTGATACGTTAGAGGTTCATGTCTCTGCAAAAGAAGGTACAAATCTTGATAAGCTGCTTGAAGCTATTTTATTGCAGTCAGAATTATTAGAGCTTAAAGCAAATGCTGAAAGATCTGCACAAGGTTTAGTGATTGAGGCTAAGCTTGATAAGGGCCGCGGTCCTGTTGCAACAGTTCTTGTTCAGCATGGTACTTTAAATCAAGGTGATATTGTTGTTGCTGGTGCCCAATGGGCGAAGGTACGTGCCTTGATTGATGATCAGGGCAAGCAAGTGCAATCTGCACCTCCATCAAAACCTGTGGAAATTCTTGGCTTTGATGGCACGCCTGAGGCTGGTGATCCTTTTGCCGTTGTGGAAAATGAAGCGCGAGCGCGTGAGATTTCTGAATATAGAGCGCGTAAGAATAAAGAGCGTGCTATGATCCGTGGTGGCTCATCGCTTGAGCAGATGATGAACCAAATGGCAACAGCTGATCGCCGTGAACTAACGCTTATCGTTAAAGCCGATGTGCAGGGCTCGCTTGAAGCGATTGTTGCAGCTCTTGGTAAAGCAGGTACTGATGAGGTAGAAGCACGGATTGTCCATTCTGGTGTTGGCGGTATTACTGAAACAGATGTAACGCTTGCAACAACGACAGGCGCTGCAATCTTAGCCTTTAACGTCAGAGCAAATTCACAAGCACGTGATAGCTCACAAAGAGACGGTATTGAAATTCGCTACTATTCTGTGATTTATGACCTGATTGATGATGTGAAGTCAGCAATGGCAGGTCTACTTGACCCTGAAGTACGCGAAGAATTTATTGGCTATGCTGAAATGCTTGAAATCTTCAACATCTCTAAAGTGGGTAAAGTTGCTGGCTGTCGTGTCACAGAAGGCATTGTGGAGCGCGGCGCTTCAGTACGTCTCTTGCGTGATGATACGGTGATCCATGAAGGTAAGCTATCCACACTCAAGCGCTTTAAGGATGAAGTGAAAGATGTGAAGTCGGGTCAAGAATGCGGTATGGCATTTGAAAACTATCAAGATATTCGCCAAGGCGATGTCATTGAGTGTTTCCGTGTCACTGAGCATGCTAGGACGCTTGATTAAAGGATTTTAATGTCTAGAAGTAGTTCCAAACCGCTTTCGCAGCGCCAGCTTCGTGTTGGCGAGCTTGTGCGTAAGGTCATATCTGATATTTTGTTTAAGCATGATCTTATGGATGATCAGCTTAGCGGCGCTATGATCATGGTCAATGAAGTGCGGATGTCGCCAGATTTAAAACTGGCGACAGCTTATATTTCTGAAATTAATGCAGATCAGCAATTATTAGAAAAAAGAGCAAAAGCGCTATCAAAACATTCTAAATTTTTCCGTAAGGTTTTAGGCGGCGAGCTTGCTATGAAATATACGCCTGAGATAAGATTTCGTGCGGATACAACTTCTTTTGTTGGCAATAAAATTGACAATTTGCTTGCCAGTGACAAGGTGAGGCGGGATGTTGAAAAAACAATAAGCGATCAGGAAGATAACACATAAAATGGGTCGTAGACGGAAAACAGGACAGCCTATCCATGGCTGGGTTATTTTAGATAAATCCGATGGCATGACATCAACCCATGCGGTTAATCAGGTGCGCCGTGTTTTTAATGCGCGTAAGGCTGGTCATGCAGGCACATTAGATCCGTTAGCAAGTGGTATTTTACCAATCGCCCTTGGTGAAGCAACAAAAACAATTCCCTACATTATGGATAGTGTGAAGCATTATGAATTTACCGTTGTTTGGGGCGCTGAAACAGAAACCGATGATCGGGAAACACAGCCAGTTCGGACAAGTGATAAAAGACCAACTTTAGAACAGATTGAAAGCTGCTTGCCAAAATTTACTGGCGTTATTTCGCAAACGCCCCCCGCTTACTCTGCCATTAAAGTAGACGGCGCGCGTGCCTATGATCTTGCCCGAGAAGGACATGAAGTTGAACTGAAATCACGTGAAGTTGAGGTTCATCATTTAAGCATTGCCGAGTATAATCAAGAGCAAACGCGCTTTGTTGCCCATTGCAGTAAGGGTACATATATCAGGTCTCTTGCGCGTGATATGGGGCGTGAAATAGGGTGTTTAGGCTATATTGGCCAATTAAGGCGCACAAAAGTGGGGCCATTTGACATTTCTAATGCAATTTCGCTGGATTTTTTAACTGAGTTAGTTCATAGCTCTAAAGATGAAGAGAATGCGAAAGCTTCTCTGCATGATTATTTGATGGAGATTGAGACAGCGCTGGACGACATCCCGGCGCTTGCCGTTGATCAAAATCAATCAAAGCGGATCCGTAATGGACAATCCGTTTTACTTCGCGGTGCGGATGCGCCTGTTTTTTATGACAATGCTTATGCAACGCATGCAGGACAGGTTCTTGCCATAGGGCAGGTCGAAAAAGGTAGCTTTAAACCAAACCGTGTTTTTGCTTATGACGGGTAAGTCAAAGCATTTATGTTAACATATGGGTAATTTATAAATTTGCCCCTTAGGTAAGAAAAGGAAAGACGATGTCGATTAGCGCAGAGCGTAAGCAAGAACTTATTAGTGAGTTTAAAACAGTTGAAGGTGATACTGGTTCTCCTGAAGTGCAAATTGCAATTTTAACAGAACGGATTAAAAACCTGACTGAACATTTTAAAGATCACAAGAAAGATAATCACTCTCGTCGTGGTCTATTGAAGATGGTGAGTTCACGCCGTAAGCTTTTAGATTATGTAAAAGCAAAAGATGTTGAAAGATATCAAACAATCATTTCACGTTTAGGCATCCGCCGTTAATTTAAAAAAATGGGCACCGTTTTTCGGTGCCCGTTTATTTTTATATAAGAGATTAAATGGGCAAGAAATTTGCCCATTATTTATAGGAAGAGAACGTAAATTTATTAGATCGCTCTTTTTATAATAATCAAGATATAGCTGAACGAATATAGAGAGAATGATCTTCGTTTGGTTATCGCGTTTAACGCAAATGGGAGCTTATAAGGATAGGCCTTATAAGCGATATAAAGGATAAAATATGTTTGATCATCAAAAAGAAGAGATGATGTGGGGCGAGCAAAGCCTCGTACTCGAGACGGGCAAAGTGGCACGTCAAGCAGACGGCTCTGTTATCGCAACATTAGGCGAAACAAGCGTTATGGCAACTGTTGTTGCAAAAAAGACAGTAAACCCAGGGCAAGATTTCTTCCCACTCACTGTAAATTACCAAGAAAAATATTATGCCGCTGGTCGTATTCCGGGTGGATTTTTTAAGCGTGAAGGCCGTCCAACAGAGCGTGAGACATTAATCTGTCGCCTGATTGACCGTCCAATCCGCCCTCTTTTCCCAGAAGGTTTTTTCAACGAAGTTCAAGTTATTGTTTCTGTTTTAAGCCATGATATGGAAAATGACCCTGATATCTTAGCAATGGTAGCAACTTCAGCTGCTCTAACATTGTCTGGCGTGCCTTTCATGGGGCCAATTGGTGCTGCGCGCACAGCCTATATTGATGGCGAATATGTATTAAACCCAACGCTGTCACAAATGGAAAATAGCGATCTAGACCTCGTTGTTGCAGGCACGCAAGATGCGGTGCTTATGGTTGAATCAGAAGCAAAAGAGCTTTCTGAAGATATCATGCTTGGCGCTGTCATGTTTGGTCATAAGCATTTCCAAGCTGTGATTGATATGATTATTCGCCTTGCAGAAAAAGCAGCTAAAGAGCCTTGGGATCTTCAGCTTCCTGATCATAGCGCTGTTGAAAATCGCGTCAAAGAATTATCAGAAGACAAGCTACGTGCCGCTTATGGCATGCAAGTCAAACAAGAGCGCCAAGACGCGATTGCAGCTGTTAAAGATGAAGTGAATGCAACGCTTATTCCTGAAGAAGGTGAAGGCGAATTTTTGCCGGAAGATATTTCAAAAGCTTTCAAAAAAGCTGAGAAATCAATCGTGCGCTGGGATATTCTTGATGAAGGCCGCCGCATTGATGGTCGCGCTTTAGATCAGGTTCGCCAAATTGAATCAGAAGTTGATTTTGTTTCTCGCGCTCATGGTTCAGCATTGTTTACACGCGGTGAAACGCAAGCGCTTGTTGTTGCAACGCTTGGCACAGGCGAAGACATGCAGATGATTGATGATCTAACGGGCACTTATAAAGAGCCATTTATGCTGCATTATAATTTCCCTCCATTCTCTGTTGGGGAAACTGGTCGTGTTGGTTCTCCAGGACGCCGTGAAATTGGTCATGGTAAGCTTGCTTGGCGTGCTGTACATCCAATGTTGCCTTCTTTTGAAGACTTCCCTTACACGCTACGTGTTGTTTCTGAAATTACAGAATCAAATGGCTCTTCTTCTATGGCAACCGTTTGCGGTACTTCTTTAGCGCTTATGGATGCAGGTGTGCCGCTTCAAGCGCCTGTTGCTGGTATTGCTATGGGCTTAATTTTAGAAGGCGATAAATATGCCGTTCTGTCTGATATCCTTGGTGATGAAGATCACCTCGGTGATATGGACTTTAAAGTTGCGGGTACAGAAAATGGTATCACTTCTTTACAGATGGACATTAAAATTGCCGGTATTACCGAAGAGATTATGCGTATCGCACTTGATCAAGCAAAAGGTGGCCGTGTTCATATTCTTGGTGAAATGAATAAGGCACTTGGTGAAGCACGTTCTGATGTTGGTGAATTTGCACCAAGGATTGAAACGCTAAAAATCAATAAAGATAAAATTCGTGAAGTGATTGGTACGGGCGGTAAAGTGATCCGTGAAATCATTGAAAAAACAGGCGCGAAGATTAATATTGATGATGAAGGTGTCGTGCAAGTTGCTTCTAATGATGCAAACTCGATTAATGCAGCGATAGATTGGATTAAATCAATTGCGCTTGATCCAGAGCCTGGTCAAATTTACAAGGGTAAAGTTGTTAAAGTTATGGACTTTGGCGCTTTTGTGAATTTCTATGGCAGCCGCGATGGGCTTGTCCATGTTTCTCAGCTCGTTGACCGCCGTGTGAAGCATCCTTCTGAAATCGTTGAAGAAGGTGGCGAAGTTTGGGTTAAACTTCTTGGTTTTGATGATCGTGGTAAAGTGCGCTTATCCATGAAAGTTGTAGACCAAGAAACAGGGCAAGAAATCGTCGAAGAAGCTTCAGACGAAGAATAATCTTTTTTTGAATTGAAAATATGAAGAATCGCTGCTCTTATGTCTAAGAGTGGCGATTTTTAGTTTAGATGATTGATTGTGATATGAGTAAGATTTTTATACCAGCGATTGATGATAATGGTGCCTTATATAAAATTGAGAAGTTAGAGGCGCACCGTTTAGGTGTGCCGCATTTAGCTTTATCTGTTTTCATCTATGATGGTGATGCGCTTTTGCTTCAAAAGCGAGCTGGGGGCAAATATCATTGTGGGGGGCAATGGGCAAATAGTTGCTGCACCCATCCTCATTGGGGAGAAGCAATAGAAGTCGCCGCCTATCGCCGATTAAAAGAAGAGCTTGGCATTGAGATCAGTCTTACCAAGGGTGAGACGTTTAAGTATAAGGCTGAGGTTGGCAATGGCCTTATTGAGAATGAATGTGTGACTTTTTTCAAAGCTGAATGCAAAAAAGAGAAATTAGTTTATGCACTAAATCCTGAAGAGGTGAGTGATATTAGATGGCTGCCTCTTAAGGCTTTAAAAGAAGAGATGTCAGAGGCGCCACAGAACTTTACTCCTTGGCTGCATATTTATATGAATGAAGTGATCAATAAGTCCTAGGCTTTGTCTATGCCTCTTCTTCCGCTTTAAACCCATAGAGCCAATCATATTTTTTTAGCAGATTATAACTTGGCTGTAAGGAGAGAATTAAGTCTCTTACTTCGGAAAAAGGCCAATATAAATGATACGGGATATGGTTATTTTTCGCCGCTTTAGCTACTTGTTTCCAGCGTGCTAGCCTTTTTTGCTCATAACTTCTGAAGGCAGATGTGAAAAAGGCTTTTGCGGGCAAATCTTCTTCATTTTGCTGATCAATACTAGCCCCTAGCACAACTGCATCTTCTAAAGACAGAGCTGCCCCTTGCGCAAGAAAGGGCAGGACTGGATGGGCTGCATCCCCAATGAGCGTTTGTGCATTGAAAGCCTCAAAATCCTTTAAGCTGAGATTTAAATGAGCATATAAAGGCCAGCCCGTCCATTTTGGACAACAGCTAATGAGTGATTTGAAATTTGGTGCAATGCGTCCGATTTTGTCTAAGAGCTGATCAGACGAAATCATGCCTTCTTGTTGATAATTTTTCAGCCTGTTTTTAGTAACAAGTACGCAGTTATATAGCTCACCGCTTTGAACAGGATAGCCAACAAAATGGCATCCATTGCCAAAAGCAAGCTGCACTTGTCGTTTTTGGAAAGCTTTAGGTATATCTCTTTTTTCAATAGTACCACGCCAAGCAATGAAACCACTGAAACGAGGCTTTTTCCGCGGTAAAGTCTTGGCTCTGAAGTCTGAATAGACCCCATCCGCTCCGATAATCGCATGGACTGAGAATTCATCTTGCTGCTTTTGATTATTACCACATAAGACAGCATAGCCATTACTATGTTCTTGATAATCTATAAGTCTGCATGACATATTGAGCGATATGAGATTTAATGTTTTAGCTTGCTCTAATAAGGCAAGGTGAAGATGTTTTCTTTTTATCAGCCAATAAGGGGAAGAAAACTTATCTCTAATAACCCTGCCAAGGGGAAGTTTATTGACAATATCGCCTGATTTTAAATTGGATAAAATAAGGCTATTTGGGGCAATAATATTTTCGCGTAGATAGGTTGTTACGCCAAGTTGAGATAGGCATCTTGTTGCATTAGGGCCAAGCTGGATCCCAGCCCCTTCTTCAAGAAAGTTGTCTCTTTTTTCAACGATAGTGACACGAATATTGCGTTGTGCCAAGCTGATCGCTGTTGCAAGTCCTGCAATGCCAGCACCAACAATAAGACAATGGGGATTTTTATCTGGCAAAATAGCCAAAAGCTTTATGCCTCAGTTTTTTCGTAAGCACATTCTTTTGGCGATGCTTCATAAATCTCTAGCTCAGCCTTATAAACATACAGCGTAGAGCAATAAGGGCATACAATTTCATTATCAGCGCCCATATCTAAAAAGACATGTGGGTGATCTAAGGGCGGTAAAGCACCTGTGCATTTGAACTTTTTTGCGCCAATCTCAACGCGTTCAACACCGATATCATTATGAAAATGCGGAGTGCCGATAGCTGCCATGGAAAGAACCTTTCATCATTCGTCTTGTTATGCCTTTTACCTCTTGATCAAAAGAGGTGCAAGTCATTTTACACAATCAATGTTGAGTTTTACTAAATTCAAACCATATAATAAAATGAAAGGCCTTTGATTTCAATTTTTTTTCAAGTATGAAAAGAAAAAGTAATTTTAGAAAGTCGTTCGATGGTCGGTGCAAATAATATTGCGGATGTGAATAATATTCAATTAGCTTATCTTGATGAAGGGGAGGGGGAAGTTGTCCTTTTGCTTCATGGTTTTGCTTCAAGCGCAAGAATTAATTGGGGCTCTACGGGGTGGGTTGATATGCTGGTCAATGAGGGCTATCGCGTTATCGCCGTTGATCATCGTGGTCATGGCAATAGCACAAAGCTCTATGATGCTTATGAATATGAAGCAAGCATGATGGCATCTGACGCAAAAGCATTGCTTGATTTATTAGGCATTGAACAAGCCCATGTGATTGGTTATTCGATGGGCGCGCGTGTTGCTGCTTTCATGGCTATGAATTATCCCTCAGTGGTCAAAACAGTTACATTTTCTGGTATGGCCTCAGCACTCGTCAATGGCGTTGGCGGTGCAATGACAATCTCTCATGCCTTATTAGCGGATCATATTGATGAAGTGACTGACCCGATTGGAAAGCGTTTTCGACTTTTTGCAGAAAAAACGGGCAGTGATTTAAAAGCGCTTGCCGCTTGTATAAAAATTACGCGGATTAAAATTAAAGGGGAAGCTTTAGCGCGGCTTACCATGCCTGTTCTTGTTGCAGCTGGCACAGAGGATGACATTTCAGGTGATCCTGAAGAATTGAAAAGCTGGATTAAGCAGTTGGAAACACTGACTATCGAAGGCAAAGACCATATGACCGCTGTTGGTGCAAAAGCCCATTTGAAAGGTGTTTTAGCGTTTATTAAAGGCTATTGATATGGATGATGCCCCTTTAAACTACAGCGACGGACGCCAATCAGAGATGGCCTTGAAAATCCAAAGAGGGGCGACACGGCAGTTGATTAACGCGGGTTATAGCTGTTTGAGTGAAATTTCTTTGCCAAACTCAAGGCGGGCAGATTTAATCTGTTTGCATCAGGATGGCCATATTCTCATTGTTGAGATTAAATCCTCTAAACAAGACTATCAGGTCGATCAAAAATGGCCTGAATATAAAGATTATTGTGATAAATTCTGCTTTGCTACCCATATGGAAATGGATTTTGAACTGTTCCCACCCGAAGAAGGCTTGCTTATATGTGATGCCTATGGCGGAGAATTTATTCGTGCTCCCGAGGGTGAAAAACTATCCGCTGCGCGCCGAAAAGTGATTTATCAGCGCATGATCACCCAAGCCGCAAAACGCTTTCACCGCTTGATTGA
>WTKA01000119.1 GCA_011524605.1 Hyphomicrobiales bacterium
GGGTAGACACCCCATAGGTGATCTTTTTCGATCCAGCCCTTATGACCGCGGACATTGATCTTACACCAGCTTTGGTCACATATATCTAAGTGAACTAATACATTAGGTTCGATGAAAGCAACTTTGCTAGAGAGTTCTGAGGGCTCTTTATAAAGAGATTCGCGCACGGGCTTGCCTAAATCCCAAGGTCTTAGGATTGCGGTTCTTTTGCCTGAAAGTAATGCATGGTAAACCCAGCCCTCTTCCCCTTCAGAATCACGAACACGGCGCCAATTTTCAAACTCCATCGTAATTTCAACAGGCAGGCCTTTTTTAATAAAGCGCCAGTCGACTTCATAATCTTGTCCAGGACCAATACGAACATTCACTTGGTCGGATTTTAGTGATACATAACGGGGTAGAGGTAGGCCAGTTGCGCCTGTGATGAAAGGCTGGCCTTGTTCTGATGCAGGTTTGTGAGACGCAAAGACTTGACGTTTTAGACCTTCAGGCTCAGTGGTAATTTCAATATGCTCAGGGGCATTATGATTTTTGGCAACGCTTGGTGCCCCTTGTAAAATTGCTTCTATTTCCGCACGCAATTGTTCCCTGTCTTTTTCATTCGCTTGGCTTGCCTGAGCCATGAATAAAAAGCCCATTAAATTTATAAAAAATAATTTAATAATTAAATGAAGAGAATGGTGGGCTGTTTTTCTCAAATTATTTGAGAAATCGCTCATATCAAAACGCATGACACTTACTCCAGTTACATTCTGTAAACAAAGGGGTTTTCCCCCTGCTGTTATTTAGATAAAATATGGTATAATTTGCTTTTTGAGTGCCATTCACGCTAATTTGCTCATCAATTATGTTAGATATTGAAAAGCATTTATTGATCTGTATAGATAAAAATGACATTCTTAAAACTAATTTAAATTAAATTATCGCCTAATCAGGTTAAGTTGCTCTGAACAAATAAGGTTAAGGAGTCCTTTATATGACACGGTCAAAGCCAGTTGTTGTGTTGACACGCAAGCTACCTGAAAGCGTTGAAACACGAATGTGCGAATTATTTGATACCCGTCTTAATTATGAGGATACGCCAATGTCCTCTAATCAAATTATCGAGGCGATACAGGAGGCAGATGTTCTTGTCCCAACTATCACAGACAGGATCGACCAATCCATTATTAATAGTGCTGGCAATCGTCTGAAATTAATCGCAAATTTTGGCAATGGTGTTGATAATATCGATGTGGAAGCTGCTTCGCAAAAGGGGCTAACCGTTACAAATACCCCAAAAGGGTTGGCAGAAGATACTGCTGATATGACAATGGCTCTTATCTTGTCAGTGCCGCGCCGACTTCATGAGGGTATTAAGGCGGTTAATTCAGGAGAATGGCAGGGATGGTCGCCTAACTGGATGTTAGGCCATCGCATTAACGGGAAAAGAATCGGTATTATTGGCCTTGGACGGGTAGGCCAAGCTGTTGCCAGACGGGCAAAAGCTTTTGGCATGCAAATTCATTATCATAATCGAAAGCGTCTACACGAAGATATTGAAGAAGAATTTGAAGCGACCTATTGGGAGAGTTTAGACCGTATGCTCACTAGAATGGATGTTATTTCTGTCCATTGCCCGCATACGCCTGCCACTTTTCATCTATTATCCAAACGCCGTTTGCAGCTTATGAAAAAAGATGCCTTTATTGTGAACACAGCGCGTGGTGAGGTGATCGATGAAAATGCATTGGTTGATATGCTGCATAATGATCAGTTGGCTGGAGCAGGTTTAGATGTTTTTGAACATGCGCCAAATATAAATCCTAAATTAATAGAAAGCCCTCATGTCGTATTATTACCCCATATGGGTTCTGCAACAATTGAGGGTAGACAAGAAATGGGCGAGCAAGTGATTATTAATATTAAGAGTTTCATTGATGGCCATCGCCCCCCTGATAAAGTGATTTTATCGCGCCTTTAATATGTCTTCTTGAGTATGGATATTGGAAATTATGCCTGAATTGCCCGAGGTTGAGACTGTTAAACAAGGCTTATCGCCTTTCATGGCTGGAGCGGTTATTGATGAGCTTATTTTAAATCGTGAGAATTTACGCTTCCCCTTCCCAAAGGATATGGCAAATATTTGCTCTAAGACCACTATTGAGCATATCGGCCGCAGGGCTAAATTTCTGATTTTTTCTTTATCCAATGATTGGTGTTTAATCAGCCATTTGGGGATGAGTGGGCGCTATATTATTGAACAGTCTACTCAGCAAAATAATAATCAAAAATCAATCGACAATGACATATTATTTACTCATGCATCAGAACGTATAGAGAAGCATGATCATGTTGTTTTTAAAATGCAAAATGGCACACATGTTATTTTTAATGATCCAAGACGCTTTGGCTATATGGATATTATAAGAAAAGATGAGTTAGAAAATTCTAAACATATGGAAGGGCTAGGGCCTGAGCCATTGAGCAATCATTTTTCTGCACAAACATTAATAGATGCAGGGCAGGGTAAAAAAAGGCCAATAAAATTGGCGCTGCTTGATCAAAAAATAGTGGCAGGATTGGGGAATATCTATGTTTGTGAAGCCCTGTTTCGTGCTAAAATTCACCCCGAAAAATTATTTGCAGATGTTGTTATGGACAAAAAACAATGTAGTGAGCTTGTGCGCCATATTCAAAATGTTTTAAAAGAAGCGATAGAATCAGGGGGATCTAGTTTAAAAGATCATCGGCAAGCAAATGGTGATTTAGGATATTTTCAGCATCAGTTTAAAGTTTATGGGCGGGAAAATGACCCATGTTATAGCGCAGGATGCGATGCTAATATTCGTAGAATAACACAATCAGGGCGCTCAACCTTTTATTGTGAAGCTTGTCAAAATTAGAATAAATAATTACTAGAAACGTGAATAGCGGTTCACGCTTGTGAAAGGACAATGGAATGGCTTTTGAGACGATACAAATTGATCAAGAGGCAAGGGTTGGCATTATTACTTTAAACCGGCCTAAAGCACTTAATGCGCTCAATTCCTTAATGGTCACAGAGATGGGACAGGCTGTATCTGATTTTGATAAAGATGATGAAATTGGTGCCATCTTAATAACAGGCTCTGATAAAGCATTTGCCGCAGGTGCTGATATTAAAGAGATGAAAGATAAGACATTCTTAGAAATGACTAAGGAAGATATCTTTGAAAGCATGATGCATGTGCAAAATGCAAAAAAGCCAATTATAGGCGCTATCTCTGGCTATGCGCTTGGCGGTGGCTGCGAGCTTGCTCTGCTTTGTGATATATTAATTGCAGAGGAAAATGCAAAATTTGGCCTGCCAGAAATCTCTTTAGGCATTATTCCAGGCATTGGTGGCACACAGCGTATGGTTCGTGCGATTGGTAAAGCAAAAGCAATGGAAATGATCTTAACAGGTCGTATGATGACAGCAGAAGAAGCAGAATCATCAGGCTTGGTTAGCCGTGTTGTCGAACAAGATGATTTATATGTTGAAGCACTGAAAACAGCGTCAACCATTTCTCAAATGTCAGCCCCTGTTGTGCAAATGGCAAAAGAAGCGGTTAATAAAGCTTTTGAAATGAGTTTAAGTGATGGTTTAGTCTTTGAAAAACGTTTATTCCAGTCCACATTCAGCCTTGATGATCAAAAAGAAGGTATGGAAGCATTTGTAGAAAAACGGACACCGAATTTTATGCATCGGTAAAGTGAAAATAAATAATATCTAGCATATTGACGAAAAGAGCGAAATAGATTAAAGCATTGGCTTTAGAGATATTGAATAGTGGAATCTAAGATAATCAAGCGATTATCTATCTTGTTAAGGATTTAAAATGCCCAATACGGCTTCAGCAAAAAAAGCAGTTCGTGTGATTGCACGTCGCACAGAAGTAAATAAAGCACGGAAAAGCCGTGTACGTACTTTCCTTCGTAAAGTAGAAGAAGCAATTGCATCTGGAAATCAAGATGAGGCAAAGGAAGCTTTAAAAGCTGCTCAGCCAGAAATAATGCGTGCTGCTCAAAAAGGTGCTATTGAAAAGAAGATGGCTTCTAGAAAAATTTCTAGATTATCTTCTCGCATTAAGCAGATTGCTTCATAACAAGAAGTTAATAACATGGCATATTAAAGTTATATATTTATATACTTTACTAATAATAACTTGCCTATTTAAAAAAATAAAAGTTAACAAAACCACTTTAAATAAGTGGTTTTTTTTGTGTCATAAATATTCATATTTTTTGTATTTATACTTTATACAATTTTTATATAGTTTATTATAAAATTTTATTAACTATATCTTAATCATTCTAAAAAAAATTAATAAATTAAAATCCTTCATAATCAATGGTTTGCAGGTGTTTTTTTGAGGAAATTAAAAATTTGATTCTGCTAATATTTTCTGTCAAGTGCATTGTTAGGATTGCGCACCGAGTTTTTTTTAGTATATTCGTATTATAGTACAAAGAAGAATTTGCAGATTAAAAATTAACATTTACGCATAATCTAATAATATAAAATGGCAAATTAATGTTGGTTAAAAAATAAAGATTTTAATCTTTAATATAAAGCTCAATCTTCTAAATAAAAGTTTTGTTGGAGTAGTGTATGCAGTGTGCAGGTGAAGTCTATCCTGACGATTGTTATGGTCGTTTATCTGTAAATAGTAAGAGTGTTATCATTGATGTGCGTACTAAAGCTGAGGTGCAGTATGTTGGTATCATCGATGTATCGCAAATTGAAGCGAAAATGCTTTTCATTGAGTGGCAGACTTATCCAACAATGCAAATAAATAATAATTTTATAAGTGAAGTGGAAACTGCGATGTTAAGGATGGAATATACAAAAGAGGTGGAAATATATTGTCTATGTCGGGTTGGTGCACGTAGTTTGAATGCTGCAAATTTATTAGCACAAAATGGTTTTGAAAATTGCTTTAATATATTAGGTGGTTTTCAAGGACATCCGAATGAAAAAGGTCAAAGAGGACATCTTGATGGTTGGGTAGCGCGTGATTTGCCGTGGAGACACATATAACCTTAATTTTATTTAAAGTTGTATATTCATATCACCTTCTAAAACTATTTAGGTTATAAAATGCTCAATACAGAAATTGTTACTCACGACTATAATCATAATGAAATTTGGACAAAAATTCTTGCGCGCTTAAAAGCGGAGCTTGGCGAAGATATTTGTAATAGCTGGTTTGCACGCGTAAAGATTGCAAAGCAGGAAGCAGATACAGTTTACCTAACCGTTCCAACACGGTTTTTAAAGAATTGGCTCGATACACATTATCTAGAAACATTAATAGGGCATTGGTCTCAAGAAATTTCAAATATTGGAAATGTTATCATTGAGGTAAGAGACGCAACACGAGCAAATAAGAAGACACCAGCTGCAGCACAAAATAGCACAAATAATAATGTAAAAGCTACTAACGAACCAAAGACTGCAGCAGAAAGAGCACAAATTGCCTGGGCTACTGCACAATCATCAAATGGCAATAACATAATTGAAAGCTCTCCTCTGGATTCACGATATACATTTGATAATTTTGTTATATGTAGTAGCAATGAATTAGGCCATGCAGCTGCCTTGCAACTTGCAAAACCAGCAGAGCAGAATGTTGTCGCCTTTAACCCCTTTTATATTCATTCATCCGTAGGCTTAGGTAAAACGCATTTGCTTCAGGCTATTGCCCATGAAAGTGTGAATGCCAAAAAGTTAAATGTCTTATATTTAACAGCTGAAAAATTCATGTATCACTTTGTGACAGCGATTACTTCTAAGAATGCACTAAACTTTAAAGAAAAACTGCGCTCGATAGATGTATTAATCGTTGATGATATGCAGTTTTTACAAGGCCCTGTTGTTAAACGTGAATTTTCGCATCTACTAAATACAATGCTTGATGCTGGTCGCCAAGTAATCGTCGCGGCTGATTGTCCACCTAGTGAGCTTGAAAATTTAGACGAGCGTACAAAATCTCGTTTTTCAGGTGGTTTAGTAGCAGAATTAGGTGGTTTTGATAGAAATGCGCGTTATGAAATTTTAAAGCAGCGTGCAAACTATTTGAGCAAGCAAGCTTTATTCACTTTGAATGATGATGTTCTTGAATATGTTTCCACTGTGGTCAACAGTAATGGGCGTGATCTTGAAGGGGCTTTAACGCGCTTAATAGCACATCAGCAATTGACAAAGTCGGCTATTAGCATGGATATGATCCAAAAAATCATTCAAGACCTTGTTAATGTTTCAACGCCAAGATCTGTCAAAATTGAAGAGATTCAAAGACTTGTTGCAAAGCATTATAACGTGCCGAAAACGGACTTGCTATCAGCGCGTAGAAGCCGTGCTATTGTACGCCCACGTCAAGTAGCTATGTATTTATCTAAAACACTGACCTTGAGATCTTTACCTGAAATTGGCCGCAGATTTGGCGGTAGAGACCACACAACAGTATTGCATGCTGTACGTAAAGTTGAAGAACTACGCTCTGAAGACAGTGTATTTGCAAGTGAGATTGATAATTTAAGACGCATGCTATTAGAGTAGGTCACTATGCCAACTGATCTTTAACTCTGAATAGAAATAAGAGTTTCAAAACTTAGAAAAGCTGCTTTTAGCAGCTTTTTTCATTTTGTTTAATTGTTTGCCAAGCCTCTTCCATTTCATTCAAGCTTGCTTGTTGGATATTCGTATCATTGCTATTGAGAAGGTCTTCTACTTGATTAAATCGTTTTGTAAATTTATCATTGGCTTTTGTGAGGGCTGTCTCTGCATCAACGCCGCATTTACGCGCAATATTGATGGCAACAAATAGTAAATCACCTATCTCCTCTTCTATATGCGCTTGATCTTTTTTCTCAATAGCTTCTTTAACTTCTAAAACTTCTTCATCAAGCTTCTCAAACACAGCGCTTATATCAGGCCATTCAAATCCATATTCTACGACGGCCTCAGATATTTTTTGCCCTTTTTTCAAAGCTGGCAGACCTATTTCTATATCATCCAAAATATATTGTTTATTGGGTTTTTTATAGCCAAGTTTTTCTTTTTCTTTTTTCTTGGCGGCCTTTTCTTGAGCTTTAATTTCCTGCCAATTTTCTCTTATTTGCTCTGGTGTTAGTTTTGTCTCATCGCCGAATATATGAGGATGGCGTCTTATCATTTTATTTGATATTTCATCGACAATATCTTGAAAATAAAAAAGATTTTTCTCTTTTGCGATTTGGGAGTGAAATACGACTTGAAATAAGAGATCGCCTAGTTCTTCTTTTAGATCAACCACATCATTGCGCTTAATTGCATCTTGGACTTCATAGGCTTCTTCGACAGTATAAGGCGCTATTGATGAAAAATCTTGTTTGATATCCCAAGGACATCCTGTTTTGGGATCTCTTAGTTGAGACATGATCTTAAGGAGCTTATTAATATCTGCTTTTTCATGCATTTTAATCAACCTGTATCTTGTTATTTTTGCTCTTCTAACAGTTTTGCAAGCTGTAGAAATGCTTCAATTTCTAATGTCTCGCCGCGAATATTGGGGTCAATACCCGCTTGTTGTAAAATACTATCGACGTCATGAAAGATATGCTTCAAGCCAGCTCTAATTTTTTTTCGCCTTTGATGGAAAATAGCTTGTGTCACTTGTTCCACACTTGAAACTTTAGGGGCATTTTGATCTAAAGTTTTTGGCGTAAAATGCACAACAGCACTATTCACCTTTGGGGGCGGCGTAAAAGCTTCTGGCGGTAGCTTCATGACAATATTAGCGTGGCAGCGCCATTGGGCAAGAATAGCTAATCTACCAAATGCCTTTTCTTTTGGTTGTGCTACAATCCGATCTGCTACTTCTTTTTGGAACATTAATGTCATGGAAGAAAAATAAGGAGGCCAAGCTGTTGCAAGCCAATTTGTTAACAAAGGCGTCGCAACATTATAAGGCAGATTTGCAACAATTTTCAAAGGTCGATCTTCAGCTTTTAATGCTGTCATGTCGCTGATAAGCGCATCTTCATTCCGGATATTGAGATGATTGGCGCTAATTGATTGCAGATTATAAAGGAGTTCTAATAAAGCAGGATCTTTTTCAATAGCTGTTATTTGTGCACCTGTTTTTAGTAGGGAACGTGTCAATCCACCAGGCCCTGGCCCAACCTCAATAACGTCATCATGCTCACTAACACCGCTAAGCCTCACGATTTTATCCGTAATATTTTGATCGAGTAGAAAATTTTGACCAAAAGCTTTTGTGGGTTGAATACCAAAGCGATCCATTTCAGCACGAATTGACGGCAATTGTGCTATGCGCTCTAGGTAATTTTCTGCAACCATTATTTTCATCACACCATTTTAAAGAAAAGCTATTTATATTTTCATGCTTAGGCTCAGGACCTATTAATTTTGTTCAATTCTGTTTGAATTAAAAGTATTAAGTGGATAAAAATAAAGCAAAAGAATAGTTTGTCTATTGTTGAAGCTGTATTTTTGACAAATAATGCTTTTAACTCAAACCCAAAGGGCACCATATATTTACATCATGAATACGTCAAAAAAGCTTGAAATTACAAGTAGTTCCATCGCTTTCTTGTCCGTTCACAATGTAAATCTATTGGTGCAGAACGGACTAAATAATCACGTCCTGAGCCTAGCTTTTGAGCATATTTTATGGCATTTATCATACTTTGTGGTCTGGCTATAGCTTTTTCTGCAATATCCAGTGCTGTCCCATGGTCTGGAGACGTACGAATGATTGGTAAGCCAAGCGTGATATTGACCCCTTCATCAAAATCCAACGTTTTAATGGGAATAAGTGCTTGATCATGATACATTGCAAGCGCACAATCATATTGCTCCCTTGCTGCCTTATGGAACATGGTGTCGGCAGGGTATGGGCCTGTAACATTCACGCCTTCGCTTTGAAGCTGCTTGATTGCAGGTATGATAATGTTTTTTTCCTCAAGCCCCATTCTTCCATCTTCTCCTGCATGTGGGTTAAGGCCTGTCATTGCAATGTGAGGATTATTAATGCCAAATTTTAGCTTTAATTCTTCATAAAGCCGTGATGTAAGGCTAATAATTCTCTCTTTTGAAATATTCTGAACAACGTCTTTTAGGGGAATGTGAATTGTAAGTGGCACAACATTAAGCGTGTCACTTGCTAATAGCATGATAGAAAAAGCATCTTTAAAGCCTGCTTTTTGAGATAGAGATTCTAAAAATTCTGTATGCCCAGGAAATTGAAACCCAGCTTCTTGTAAGCTAGATTTTTGGATTGGAGCTGTCACAAGGCTTGAAGCATATTCTTGCTCTACGAGATGAAAGCCTGTTGTGATGGATTCAATTACGGCAGCAGCATTTTTAGCTTCGGCAAAACCTAAATTAGTCGAAACCTGGTTACTTAATGGCATTACGGGGAGAGAATGCTCCCATATCTCAGTAATTTTCTCATGAGGGGTTTGGGGGCTTATGAATTCAAGAGATAGAGACGGGAAAAAAAGTGCTTGAATTTGCGAAGCATGGTTAGGGCAACTAAGAAGAATAGAAGGTTTCAAACCTACTTCATGTCGTGATAAAAATGCTTTTAGAGCAATTTCAACACCAATGCCACCAGGTTCGCCCATTGTGATTATTGTTGGTTTAACAAGATCATTCATTATGATAATTATTTATATTCAATAACAGCATCTTGACGCATATCTCTAATGAGGCGACGACCAAGAATATCAAACTCTTTGCTTAGAACTTGATTTTCAACATTTTTATCAATAATGCCTTCTGTTTTTACATTTCTTTGCGAGCAAATAATAACCATCTCTAACCCAGCTTTGCTAGTCTCTACTTTGCTAACTTGACCAATGCCCAAACCTTGGATTTGCTTTAACGCATTTGGTTGTAATTCTGAAGCCCTTCTTGCCCCAATCGGCTTGTAGATTGCGTTTTTAATAGATGTGAGATATTGTCTACCTTGTGAACAGCTAGAGATATTTGCTTGAATTTGTCTTGCCGTATTTTGAGCTGAATTGAGCGAAGATTTTGTTCCACCAGGTGCAATGACGATAATTTGTGAAAGATCATATTCAATTTCTTCTGTCTCTGATGACCCGCCTTGTTCTTCTATGATAGAAGTTAGCTCTTGGCGCCTTGTGCCAATATCACGTCGAAATCTTTGACTGACAATTTCATTCCACATAATTTCAATAGCTATGCGGTCTTTAAATGTTGCAGGGTTGACACCGCTTCTGCGGATCAATTGCTCAAATTTTGAAGGAGAGAGCTTGGATCTGGCAGCAATGGTAGCAAATTGCCTTTCTGCAGCATTATAGTCAGGGGTAATACCGAGGTCTCGCGCCATTTGAACTTTTAATTTTTCATCGATTAATTCTTCTAGAGTTTGTTTTCTTAAAGCATTATTCAGCGTCTTTCGAGCCGCCAGACGTGTAAATTTAGCCCTTTGTTCCACATCATAGGCTGTAATAGGATCATCATTAACAAGTGCTTTAATTGTAGCGCTAGAAAAAGCAGGGAAAGGCGATATAAATAATAGAAGAGATAATATGAAAATTATTTTTTTATCTATTTTGAAGCTTGTCAATATCATAGAATATCCTCTTATTATTTTTATAACTAGATCATATAAATGCGGCTAGACTTCGATGACGCTTATACAACTAACGAATTTAGAAATTTAAGCTCAATATTAAACTCAAGCGGATTTATATAGTCATATTGTTAGACTTAATTATCTGGATAAGCTGTGACCAAAGCTGCCGAGAGATTTAAAGGTTAATCTAAAGTCAACTTTATGATCATTCACCTCACCAGTTGATGAGAATGCTTGTGTGTAATTTGTCTCAAAAATAGTACACTCATCTTCATAATGCAATCCTAAGCCGCGAGAAACAAAGCGTCTATCGTCTATTTCATATCTTGCATTGCCTTTTATAGTTATATTTTCGAGTATTTGAAGACCAATATTAGCTTCAATCTCTTGCTGCTCTTCTCTATTAATAGAGGCTTCATCAGCGGTATAAGCATAGCTAATACCTAATGAGTTTTTCCCATAACTTGCTTTAGCTAGGGAGGAGAAAGCTTCTAACTGAGCATTATCATGATTTAATGAGGCGGAAGCTGAAACATAGACAGACATGGGAATGATGCCGTTTTCTGTTTCACGTGTGCTGTCATAGTTTAATGATGCGCCAATGATAATATTGGATAAATCATTATCTAACCCACTAGCTATATTGCTGGCAGTTGGGTCATATTGTGTAAAAGAATTTGTACCATAAATATGATAGCTTTGCCCAATCAGGCTTGAGAAATGAAGATCATCATTTATTGATATGTCATATTGAATGCCATAGTTTGCTCTTATACCGCCTTCTTGACGATCAAAGCCTGTATATTTATCCCATTTGAATAAATTAGTTGCGTCTAAGAATAGACTTTGAGAATCTTCGTTGGGTGAATCACCTGCACTTATTTCGCTCGGTCTGGCTATAAGTTGTGCAATAGGGGTAATTGTTTGCTGAATATTTTTTGTTTGTGCGACCCAAGGCATGCGAAGATCAGCACCAACAGCGGGCATCACGCGAGCGTAAGTTTTGTTGTGATTTTGTATAAAGTTTTTTGTATCATTATCTTCTATAGACATAGAAATTACGTCTGCCTTCGCATAGGCAAATGGTGTAAATAATGCACCAGAGACAAGAGCCGTTTTGCGCCAATCTAGCTGTGCTGATAAACGAGAATAGGTACCTTCAATGCCTCTTATATAGCAATCAGCTTGTGTTGGTGATGATGTGTCACAGTTGGCTGTTTTATAACCAAAGTCAGCTTCTTCTCTTCTTAAAATTGATCCGTTGATTGTCAGTGTTAAATCACTTTTGTCTTTATCGTCTGTATTAAATGCTTTTCTATAGGAAAAGCTAGGTAGGCTCGAAGGCATTTTACGATCTGTTTCGGACAAATTATTTGAAATATGGTGAGATAGCTCTGCTCTTGCAAAGCCAGAACGAGACTGACCTTGAAGCCAAACTTGATTTTTAAGAACAGAAGGTAAGCCTAAGCCATAAGTTTCATTCATAAGGCGATCAGATCTTAAGTAGCCATCCCAACCCCAGTTCCACATTTTGTTAATAGACATTTGGCCATGGGTTTCAACAAAACCGCGCCAAGTCTGTTTATCTTGCTCTTCAGAAAAATTATCAATATTTGCTTGAACAGCATTATAAGCTTTAACACTATATGTTCCAGACTTTAAACGTTGCCGCCATTCAACTTCCAATAAAGCTGTTGGATTGGAATAAAGTGTTGGTGTGATAGTCAGGTCATAAGATGGGTTTAGCGCTAAATAATAAGGTACTTTAACGCCATAGCCAAGTTTGCTTGAAGAGGTTATACTTGGTCTTAAAATTCCTGACTTGCGTTTTGCTTGCGAATTTGGTGCGAAGAAGTAAGGAATGTTAATGATTGGTTTTCCAAAAATTTCAAAGCTACTATCATGAAAATGGATTATCTCTTTGCCTTCATCATTGATAATTTTGCTTGATCTAATGCGCCATATTGGTGCTTTTTCTGGATTTTCTTCACAAGGCTTACATGTTGTGTAAGTTGCGTCCTCAAAAATCTGTGTATTAGAGGAGGAATTAACACTTCTAGCCCAAAAATATTGATCTTGTGGTGTAATTACAAAAATTTTCTCTGCAACTGTACGGTCAAATTTAGAGGTAATATCGGCATGCTCTACTGTTAAGATGGTGCCATCTTTTTCAAAAATACGTACATGTCCTGTTGCCATGACACGACCAGTATTTTCAAAATAGCTAATTTCATCTGCTTCTACAATACGGCCTTGATATCTTAGTCTAACATTACCCGAAGCGGTAACAACGCCCTGTTGTTGATCATGGATTAATTGATCTGCCTCAATATAGTAAGTTTCTTCATTTGTTGATTGCTGCGAAGGGGCCGCCAAAATATCAGGGTCATAATTTTGTGCAAAGCTATTATGAGAGGTATTAAAAAAAGCAAAAGATAAAGCTATCGAGAATGATATAGCAGTATAATAGCGGAATGGTCTAAACCGCTTTAAATTGCTCTTTTTCATAACCATTCTGGCTAAGATATTATGTAGTGAGGCACGCCGCATGAACACTACTATACTCCGACTTTTTGAATCTCTTCTATTCTTTAGCCGTTTACCCATCTTCTGTATAGAGCAAACGTGTATAACTTACGCTAAAAATGACAATTATTGGTAAAATTGCCGCGAGCCAGGTTGGAAGCCACCCTGCAGATCCTAAATCATAGATTAAATCGATAGCGATGAAGACAAAAAACGCGGTTCCAACAGCTGCAATAAGCGCTTTTCCTTTTGGTCCGCCCCGTGACATATTCAGACTAAATAAAGCGCTTAACGCAATCAGCGCTATAAATTGAATTGGGGTGACGAGATAGGCATAATATCGCATTTCAAATGGCTTGTAATTAACACCAATTTTCTTTGCTTTAGAAATGCTATCGGGCAATTGCCAAAATGATAAGAGCATAGGTTGAGCAATTCTCGTTTCTAGCTCTTCTAGTGAAAGTGAACTAGGAATAATCTTGGATGTGAAATTTTCCACTCGACCCGTTGCATAGTGAATAGAGCCTGGTTGTAGTTGCCAATTTCCATTTGAAAGTATGGCAGATGTCGTTTCTATTCGATGTTGATAAACATCTTTTTCGTTAAATTCAAAAATAGACACACCAAGAAGCGCTTTATTCTCGATGTTAGAGGCATTGGCTAAGATCACTAAGCGCCCAGTATTGTTGGGCAAGGGCTGTGTGAAATTAATTGCGGATTCGGTACTCCGATTTACCCCTAAATATTCAACTTCCAAGCTTTGATATAATGACATGGAAGAAGCGGTGAGTACACTAAAGCCAATACATATTAAAATACCAATAATGCTTGCGATAATGCTCATGGGTAAAAGAATTTGCCATATGGAAAAGCCACTCGCACGACATATGGCGAGTGTCAGCGTTTTATTCAGCCTTAGAAAAGCAAAAACCCCGCCCATTATTATGGTGAAGGGCAAGACTGTTTCAATAAGCAAAGGCATATGTAGCAAGGCAAGAAGTAACACCTTCCAGC
>WTKA01000156.1:0-31203 GCA_011524605.1 Hyphomicrobiales bacterium
GCATTCGCAATTTGAATTTCAGGGTTAGTGTCCAATAAATGGTTAACTAGCCCCTTTAAGCTAAAGTCATCCTGCTCTGTTTTGGGATTTTCTGTCAATGAAGCCGTAGTAATAGGGTCAATATCAATGAAGTTATTGTTTAACTGTTTCGCTGTTGATATTTTCTTTTCAGCTTCAGCTTCTTTCAAAATCGTCTTAGCTGGTGATAGTTTACTATCTTCCAATTCACTGACCAAAACTTCATCTGACTTAAAAGAATTTTTAATTGCTTTTACGTCTATATCAGCATTTTTACCCTGGAGAGTGTTAGCGCATCCGGACAGAAATATTAGGGTTGCTAAAGTATAGGTAGCGAGACTAGGTCGCAGCGCATTCTCGCGTGTAAACACTCTAAACATTTAACTTACTCACTTTGTAAAGCAGATTTATATATTTAGTGAATAGTGAATAAGTATAGTTAAAATACAGTAAAAATTTATCACTAATATAGAGTAAATGAATATTTAATGCTTTATTTACTTAATGTTTACTTTCTATTAAAATTTATTAACAAGCATTAAAGCAATTCCATCATAGTGAGAAATTGACTTACTTTAATAATGATAATGTAAGAAATTAAACTACACAACCAAGCATAGTATTTAAATTAGGCCTAACCTCAAAACTATAGAGTAAAACTATAGAATAGCTTCAACCTAAAAATATAGCCTTGCGAAAATTTCAACCTAAATAAATAAAAATTTTAATTTCTTCAGAGTAAAGAATTAATATTTATACTGTAGATTTAGCGTATGAAAAATGAATAAAATTCATAACTAATTGAATATTCTGTTTCTAAATCAATAGACTATAAATGCTAAAACTGCATTTTTTCTATTATATTTTAGGAAATATAAGGAAAGTAATTATGACGCTTGAAAACAATACGCCAAGTGAGAACCCTGTTGAGCAGCCACAAGAAACGCCTGTAGCCAATGAACTAGGTAGTGAACAAAGCCAAATAGCGTTATTAAATACAGATAGTGACAAAGAAGCCCCAGTTATCGAAAAGCCTGTTGAAGGGGAAACAAAAATATTGGAAGTTGATGGTAATGATCCTCTATCATTTGCCTTTTCCCTAGATGACGTCACTCTATCTTTAGCAGATGTTGATTTAGTCATGACATTTCCTGATGGCTCTGTGATCATTATGCCTGGCTTCGGCATTGAGCTTTTTGCTCAATCTGATATTGCATTTAATTTTAACGGCCTTGCCGTTAATAAGCAGCTATTTGAAAGTAGAATTGGCGCTTTTGAGCCCAGCGATGCTGAAAAACTTTTCAACGCATCAACTCAATCCGATTCCGAAGAGCAATCTGATCAAGAAACAGCTGGTGCAGAAGCATCAGAACCAATCATAGAAATCGTTGAAGTTGAAACAGCACCTATTAGTACAGCCAGTCCTTTTGAAGGCGATACAGGGCTAGGCCTTGAGAGTGAGGCTGTAGATGATCGAGCGCGTATTGAAGAAAATTTAGCAGTTTCAAATTCTGTTGAAGAAAGTTCGAGCACGAGCTCTGCGGTACCGAACCCTGATATTAGCCCTGACGAAGGCGAAGACTCCATTGAAATCCAAGTTTTAAATATTGAGATTGAACTCTTTGGTGTTGCAGGCATTGAAACAACGACACTTGCTAATGGAACAACGCTTATTTCTGGTGCAGCTGCAATTGATGCTGCTGAAACGGATTCATCCTTTGGTATTCAACAAGCTGTTGAAACATTATCTGGCACATCTGGCAATGATATTATCACAGCAGATAATCCATTATACACGCCATCAGGTGTTGCAATCCGTACATTAGAAGTGACAGCAGAAATGCCAACACCTTCGGCAGAGCCTGTACAAATTTTTGTAAGCGGCTTGCCTGAAGGATATTCAGTGCTCAACGCAACTGAGCTCAATGGCGGCTTCCTTATAGAAATTGATCCTGCAGAACCGAATATATTTGAAATTGATCTACAATATGTATTACCAGAAGATGATGCTGAAGTTGACATAAACGGATTTTTTGAAGAATTTGTCCTTACTATAGAATTTTCTCTAGAGGATGGCGATACCATATATCAAGCTGTCGCAGCGGCAAGATTTGGCATTACTGATGTTTTAACTGAGAGTGATACTGTTTACGAAGACCCCATAACTGGCGAAGTGGTCTATATTCTTAATAGTACGCCTCCAGGCAATATTATTGATGCAGGTGATGGCGATGATCTTATTGTTGCAGGCGCGGGTATTGATGAAATAGAAGGCGGCAGTGGCAATGATACTATTTCTTACGCTCAATCTGCTTCTGGTGTAACAGTCGACCTTGCTGATTCAGCAAATAATGCTGGTGGCTATGCCGATCAAGACATTCTTACAAATATTGAAAATATTATTGGCTCAGCTTATGATGACACGCTATCAGGCGATGCGAATGATAATATTATTGAAGGCGGTGCAGGCGCTGATATTATCGATGGTGTTGGCGGTGAAAATACAGCATCCTATGAAAATGCTAGCGAAGGCGTAGAGGTCAATCTTGAAACTAATATTCATATGGCAGGTGATGCCGTCGGTGACACACTTACAAATATTAATAACCTAACAGGTTCACAATTTGATGACCATCTGATAGGCGATGCAGACGATAATATTTTGAGTGGCCTTGATGGCGATGATATTTTAACGGGCGGTGCTGGCGCTGATACTCTCATTGGTGGCGATGGCAATGATACAGCAGATTACACAGGCTCTGCAGCCGTTGATGTGGATCTTTCCCTTTCAACAGCACAATCAGGTGGAGATGCCCAAGGCGATATTCTCTCTGACATTGAAAATCTAACAGGTGGTGCTGGCAATGATATTCTCACAGGCGATATTAGCGATAATATTTTAACGGGTGCCGCTGGTGACGACACACTTTATGCCGTAGCAGGTAATAATGAACTCTATGGCGGCGAAGGTGATGATACTTTCGTTAGCGGTCTAGGCGTTGACCTTCTTGATGGTGGAATAGGTAGTGATAGCGCTAGCTATTCAGCTTCAACAGAAGGCGTTACGATCAATCTTGAAGATGGTACAGGCTTTGGCGGCACGGCTGAAGGGGATATTTTCGTAGATATTGAAAATATTACAGGCTCAAACCACGCTGATGATTTAACAGGTGATGATAGCTCAAATATTATCTCTGGTGCTGGAGGCAATGATTATATTCATGGCAGTCAAGGTGCGGATACGCTCGATGGTGGTGCAGGTAATGATACTGTTAGCTATGCAACAGCAACATCAGGGGTAACGGTCAATCTTGAAACTAATATGAATTCTGGTAGTGATGCAGATGCTGATACTTTATTTTCGATTGAAAATCTCGTCGGGACAAGCTTTAACGATAGCCTCACAGGTGACGATACAGCTGCCAATATTCTTGAAGGCGGCGATGGCAATGATATACTTGCTGGTCTAGGCGGTGCTGATACTCTAACAGGTGGCGCTGGTATCGATACGGCTGATTATAGTGCATCTACAGCTGGTGTAACCATTGATCTTACGCTTTCAACTGCCCAATCAGGCGGTGATGCCCAAGGCGATGTTCTCTCTAGCATTGAAAATGTTATTGGTGGCAGTGGCAATGACAGCTTTACAGGCGATGCTGGCCAGAATAGTTTTGATGGAGGGGCTGGTAATGACAGTTTCGAAAGTTCAGCAGGTGCAGATACTGCAGATGGCGGCGCTGGAACGGATAGTGTCGATTACTCAACTTCTGATGCAGCGGTTGAACTCAATCTTGATGGCACAACTTCATATGGCGGCCATGCAGAAGGCGATCACCTAACAAATTTTGAAAATGCAACTGGCTCAAATTTTCATGATACGATCACTGGGAACGATGATGTCAATTCTTTACATGGCGGCCTAGGTAATGATATTCTTATCGGTGGTGACGGCGGTGATACGCTAGATGGTGGTGATGGATTTGATTATGCATCCTATGAAAACTCTGCCGCAGGCGTTACCATTAATTTAGAAACAGGAGTGACTGGATCAGGCGATGAGGATGGTGACAGTTTTACCGATATTGAAGCTATCATTGGCTCAGTACATGATGATGTATTAACTGCTGCTTCAACAGGATCCCATTTATATGGCGGTGACGGCGATGATAGTTTAACAGGTGGCTTATTAGATGATGTCCTTATCGGCGGTGAAGGAGATGATGTCATTTTAGGTGGCGATGGCGCTGATGACCTGGATGGTGGCGCTGGTATTGATACAGTTTCATATGCAACTTCATCTGCTGGCGTTACCATTGACCTGTCTGCTGATAATACCTCTGATGCCTCTGGCGGTGACGCAGCTGGCGATGATTTAGCCAATTTTGAAAATATTACGGGCTCTGATCACGACGACAACTTATCAGGTGATGCAGGTATTAATGTAATTTTAGGCGGAGAAGGTGACGATATTCTCGTTGGCGGTGCCGGTGCGGATATTCTCAATGGTGGCAGCGATACTATCAACGATAATGACACCGCTGATTATTCGGATTCATCGGGATCTGTTGATGTCAATTTAACAACAGGTGTTGGCATCGGCAATGATGCAGATGGCGATCAACTCATTGATATTGAAAATCTTACGGGTAGTGTGGCTGATGATACACTTACAGGTGATGCGGAAATAAATGTTTTAACCGGCAACGCAGGCGACGATTCATTACACGGAGCTGCAGGCGATGATGAGCTTATCGGTGGAGCAGGCGATGATATCCTGGAAGGCGGCGATGGCGGTGACCAGCTTACGGGTGGCACAGGAAGTGATACAGCAGATTATACAAGCTCCACAGCGGCGGTAACAATTAACCTAGCAGATGGTTCTGCATCAGGAGGTCATGCTGAAAATGATGTCCTTTCCTCCATTGAGAATGCAACAGGCTCTGATCATAATGATACATTAACTGGCTCTATAACAGATAATACGCTTACAGGTGGCGATGGCGATGATACGTTAGTAGGTGGTTTAGGCAGCGATGTACTTATAGGTGGAGATGGCATTGATACTGCAGATTATTCTTCATCGTTAGGCAGTGTAACAGTTAACCTAGCATCAGGTGATGGCTCAGGGGGTGAGGCACAAGGGGACACGCTAAGTCAAATCGAAGATGTTATTGGGTCTGATTTTTCAGATATAATCACTGGCGATTTTAATGACAATACTTTAGACGGCGGCGAAGGCTTTGACACGCTTATAGGTGGCGAAGGGGATGATGAGCTCTTAGGCGGTGAAGGAAATGATATATTACAAGGCGGCGTCGGCAGTGACACTCTTAATGGTGGCAATGGTAATGATACCGCTGATTATAGCAGTGAAACAGTCTCAATAACAGCGAACCTTGCAACAAATAGTAACAATACTGGGGATACATATACGAGTATAGAAAATCTTGTAGGAACGTCCCTTGATGACAATCTAACAGGTGATACAGTTGCGAATGTCCTTGAAGGGGGCAGTGGTAATGATACGCTTAGCGGTGGTGGTGCAGCTGATACGCTTGATGGCGGAGCTGGTAATGATACGCTGATTGGCGGTGAAGGCGCTGATATTATTGTGGGTGGCTCAGGGCAGGATATTGTTGATTATTCAGCATCTGTAGATGGCGTTACAGTCAATTTAGAAACTAATACCAATAATGATGGCGATGCGGATGGCGATGATATTAGTGAAGTAGAATCTGTTACTGGTTCTGGCAATGATGATACACTTACAGGTAATAGTGTTTCTAACACACTTAGTGGTGGCGCAGGTAACGACACATTAACAGGTTTAGACGGCGGTGATTATTTAGATGGTGGGGCGGGCAATGACACTGCTGTTTATACAACGTCTACAACTGGAGTTGAGATAAATCTTGAGGCAGAAACAGCCGAAGGTGGTCATGCAGATGGCGATACGCTAGTTGATATTGAAAATTTAACTGGTTCTAATCATAATGATATTTTAGTAGGTGATGGCGCAATAAATGACATTGATGGCGGCGCAGGCAACGATGAAATTGACGGCGGCGCTAACAATGATATCTTATTCGGTAACGGTGGCGACGATATTATCACAGGCGGCGCTGGCGCTGACGAGATAACAGGTGGGGATGGAAACGATACAGTTGACTATTCTACATCGAGCCAAGGTGTAACCATTGACCTTTCACTTACTACAGCACAAAATTCAGTCGGTACAGATGCTCATGGCGACATATTAGATGGAATAGAAAATGTGTCAGGCTCTGCATATAATGATACATTAAGCGGAAATAATGCAGATAACGTAATGTCTGGCGGTGATGGTAATGACACTCTATATGGCAGCTTAGGCGCGGATAGCATGCAAGGTGGTGCGGATATTGATCTTGTTGACTATTCTGCCTCTGCAGTAGCGGTGGAGGTTTATCTTGATGGAAGTACTGTTGGTGTCGGTGGTGACGCGCAAGGCGATACCTTAACAGATATTGAAAATTTAGCTGGTTCTAATTTTCATGATACCTTAACAGGTAATGGAGATGACAACGAGCTCTACGGCAATGGCGGTAATGATATACTCATTGGTGGTGCTGGCGCAGACCGTCTTGAAGGGGGTACTGGCACAGATGAAGCAAATTATTCATCATCTGATGAAGGGGTTGAGGTCAATTTACAGCTAGGTACTGGCTTTGGTGGACATGCCGAAGGCGATACGCTCTTTGATATTGAAACGCTTGTCGGCTCTGATTTTGATGACATTTTAACAGCTGCTAATGTCGGCTCAACAATTGAAGGCGGCGATGGCGATGATGAGCTGATTGGCGGTACTGGCGCTGATGAGCTCAGAGGTGGCGAAGATGATGATACCCTTGAGGGCGGCGATGGCGATGACGAGCTTTATGGTGACGCTGGCAATGACACCTTTATTTCAGGTGCCGGCATAGACGAACATTATGGTGGTGCTGGTATTGATACTGTTGACTACTCAAGCTCAACAACATTAGTTAATGTTGATTTAGACGCTGGCAGCGGTAGTGGTGGTGATGCAGCTGATGACACCTATAACGATATTGAGAATATCATAGGTTCTGACAATAATGACAATTTAACAGGTGATGCCGCTAATAATGTTATAAATGGCGGTGAAGGTGATGACTATATCGAAGGCAATGATGGCCATGACAGCTTATATGGCGGTGCGGACGCTGACACCTTAGTAGGCGGTGTAGGCGCTGATATCATTGATGGTGGCGATGGTATTGATACTGCAAACTATTCAACTTCTCTTCAATCTGTAACAGTAGATCTTAATTTAACAACTCAAAACATATCTCTCGGTGATGAATCAGGGGACAGTCTAACTGGCATAGAGAATGTTACTGGCTCACAATCTGCAGATACCTTAACTGGTGATGATGAAGATAATGTGCTTTCAGGCGGATTAGAGAATGATAAGCTTTATGGCAATGATGGTGACGATACTTTACTAGGGGAAAATGGCGATGACACGCTCGATGGCGGCGCAGGTAATGACACGCAAGATGGTGGAGCTGGTGATGATATCCTCCTAGGGAGTGCTGGTGCTGATACCCTAATTGGTGGCGCTGATGAAGATACTGTTTCTTACGCAACATCAACAGCAGCTGTTACCATTAATCTATCTGCAGATGATGCAAATGATGCCTTTGGTGGCGATGCGGAAGGCGACGATCTTGTTTCTATCGAAAATATAATTGGTTCTCAGTATAATGATACTTTAACAGGCGATGGTGTAGATAATAACTTAAATGCTGGTGATGGAAATGATTTAGTTATTGCTACAGCTGGCAATGATATCCTAAACGGCGGTGACGACATTGATACCATCAGCTTCATCAATGCAACTGGTGATGTTACAGCAAATCTAGGGAGTGAAACAGCTTCAGCGGGCGGTATAGGTTCAGATAGCATTCAGGCTTTTGAAAATATTATTGGTTCTTCTAGTAATGACACGCTGACAGGCTCAATCACGGATAATGAAATTCTTGCAGGTGAAGGAAATGATACTGTCTCAGGCGCAGCTGGTAATGACACATTAGACGGCGGCAATGGTGATGATGAGCTAAACGGTGGCACAGGTAATGACACCTTAACTGGTGGTGAAGGCCATGATACGCTAGATGGTGGCACGGGCGATGATACTTTAACTGGTGGCGGTGGTGATGACACTTTAACTGGTGGCGAAGGCGCAGATGATCTCAACGGCGGCGAAGGAAATGATAGTGTTGACTATTCTAATTCAGCAGCTGTAACGGTTGATTTAGCTTTAGGTACAGGATCTGGTAATGAAGCGGAAGGCGACAGCATATCTAATATTGAGAATGTTATAACAGGTGCTGGTAATGATATTGTTACAGGTGACACTAATAATAATGTAATCACAACAAATGCTGGCGATGACGAAATTAATGCTGGCGATGGCGATGACGAAATTAATGCTGGCGTGGGGCATGATGAAATTGATGCTGGTGATGGCAATGACGTCATTAACGCTGACGAAGGCAATGATATCATCAACGCGGGCGAAGGTGATGACACTATTAATGCTGGTAATGGTAATGATACTATTAATGCAAGCGAAGGCGCTGATGTAATCATCGGGGGCGGCGGTTCTGACACCCTTGATTATTCAAATTCTACAGCTGGAATTACTGTTTCCATTGATGGGGCAACAGCAGCCAGTGGCGGCCTTGCAGAAGGCGATGTTGTTTCTGAAATTGAAACGCTTATTGCAACTGACCATAACGACTGGGTTACAGGCCAAAGTGGTAATGACCATATTTATGGCGGTGAAGGCAATGATACTCTCAATGGCGCTCTTGGTGATGACACATTAGAAGGCGAAGAAGGGAATGATAGCCTCTGGGGTAGCGACGGCAATGATACAATTAATGGCGGTGTAGGCAACGATACAATTGGTGGCGGCAGTGGCAATGACATCATAAGTGGCGGTGATGATAATGATTATATCACAGGCGGTGCAGGCCAGGATGAGATTGATGGCGGCGCTGACATTGATACGGCAGCTTATGCATTTTCAAGCGCTGGCGTAACCGTTGATTTAAATCTGACAACGGCACAAATTTCTGCTGGTGATGCTGATGGTGATATCATCACAAATATTGAAAACCTTGTCGGTTCTTCTTCCTCTGACACGTTAACGGGCAATGGATCTGATAATAGCATTCAAGGTGGCGCTGGGGATGATGTAATCTATGGTCAAGGCGGTGTAGATACACTCAATGGCAATGATGGCAATGATGATTTATATGGTGGGGATGGTAATGACACCCTATCAGGAGATGCAGGTAATGACGAAATAGACGGCGGAGCTGGCGATGATGCTATATTTGGCGGCACAGGCGATGACACTATCTATGGCAGCGCTGGCGCTGATACTATCAATGGTGGAGATGATATAGATGAGGTCGACTATACAGGTTCAGACGCGGTAACCATTGATTTAAATCTGACTACGGCTCAAACTGGCGGCGATGCTGACGGAGACATTCTAATTGATATTGAAAATGTTATTGGTACAGCTGAAAATGATTTCATAACAGGAGATGCCAATCAAAATATTCTAACTGGAGCAGCAGGTGATGATACCTTCTACGCTTCTGGCTCTAATGATACGCTAGATGGAGGATTAGGTTCTGACACGGTTGACTATTCAACGCTAACAAATTTAGTTGAAGTCAATCTATCAACAGGCATTGCCGCTTCTGGTGGTGCAGGTAACGATAATCTTACCAGCATTGAAAATATTATTGGTACAGGCAACGCTGATACAATTGCAGGGGATGTCAACGTTAATACGCTTGATGGTGGAGCAGGAAATGATGAGATATCAGGTGGTGATGAAAATGATGTCATCAATGGCGGTGATGGTAATGACATCCTTTTTGGTGGTCAAGCCGTAGAAGTATCTGATTATAATATCTTTGTAGACTCGGTCAATAATGGCGATGATATAATCAATGGCGGTGATGGCAATGACATCCTTTTTGGCGGTCTAGGAGCGGATCAGCTTAATGGTGGCGATGGCTCTGACACAGCCAATTATATCCTTTCTGCAACAGGGGTTGATGTTGACCTCACCCTTGCAGTGCAAACGGGTAATGTTGGTGAAGAACAAGTTGGTGATCAGCTCACAGATATCGAAAATCTAAGAGGCTCTGAACATGACGATGTTTTAACGGGTGATGGAGAGAATAATACAATCATAGGCGAAGCGGGCGCAGATGAAATTTATGGCGGCGGCGGCAATGATCTTCTTTATGGTCATGAAGGTAATGATACGTTTGATGGCGAAGCAGGTAATGATGTAATCCATGCCGGTAATGGTAATGATTTCATCACAGGCGGTGATGGGAATGATACTCTCAATGGTAATAATGGCAATGATACATTCTATAGTGACGCGGGATCAGACAATATCAATGGCGGCGATGGCATAGACACCATAAGCTTAGAAAATGAAACAAGTGCCGTTACGCTAGATCTTGCAAATCAAGCCAACAATGTTGGTACAAATATTGCCGGCGACACCTATACCTCAATAGAAAATATCGTTGGCTCTGATAATAATGACATCCTTTCTGGCGACGGTGAAGATAACCAAATTAATGGTGGTGAAGGTGATGACCTTATCATTGGTGGCGCTGGTGAAGACAATCTTATTGGCGGTGATCATAATGATACAGTAAGCTATATCACATCAGGTAGCTCTGTTGATGTCAGCTTAGATACAGGATTGGGATTTAATGGTGATGCTCAGGGCGATACATTAAGTGAATTTGAAAATCTAGTTGGTTCAACACATGATGATATCTTAGAAGGTGATGATGACGGCAATGTAATTTCTGGTGATGCTGGTGCAGACACCATTTCCGGTCTTGACGGAAATGACACTATCTGGGCTGGTAGCGGCGACGACATTATTGAAGGGGGCGAAGGCGCTGATATTATTCAAGGCGGGGCTGATTATGATACAGTATCTTATGAAAATTCTGTAAATGCCGTATCAATTGACCTCAGCTTAACAACGCAAGCAACTTCCACAGGGGATGAATCTGGTGATCAGCTTGTTGATATTGAAGCTATTATCGGATCAGGAAATAATGACACATTCATCGGCAATGGAGATGATACCTTTATTGATGGCGGAGCTGGTATTGACCATCTAGACTTCTCAGGTGAAACGGGCGCCATTGAAATTGACGGCATTGCAGATCAAAATTATGCAACCGCAGACGGAACATCGATTGGCAGTGATACATTTACGAATATCGAACAGATAACAGGCAGTAATCACAGTGATATAATCACTGGTGATGATGATGAATGGAGAATTGAAGCAGGCGACGGCGATGATACCTTGCAAGGACGTGGCGGAGCAGACTATCTTGATGGTGGCGGCGGGGATGATGACACTGCAAGCTATGTCGATGCCGAAACAGCAATCACTATTGATTTGAATCTAGGCACAACGGCTCAGACATCTGCAGGTGATGCAAATGGCGACGTCTTACTCAACATCGAAAATGTGACTGGTAGTTCTGTTTATGTCAATAATTTGACAGGTGATGGTGGCGATAACCGTCTAGAAGGTGGTTTGAGCAATGATGTATTAATAGGTGGTGCTGGTGATGATACGCTTGTTGGCAATGATGGCGACGATGAGCTGGATGGTGGCGCCGGTGAAGACAGCTTTGAAGGTGGCATAGGAAATGATACAGTCACCTATGAAAACTCAACTCTCGGTGTAACAGTTGATTTACTTAATAACACGGCCACTGGTGGTGATGCCCAAGGTGACACCTATAATTCTATCGAAACGATTATCGGCTCAGATGAAGGCGATACAATCACAGGTGATGGTGAAGCTAATTGGCTTTACGGTGGCGAAGGCGATGATACACTAACAGGTGGAGAGAGCATTACGGGTGATCTCTTAGATGGTGGTGATGGCTTTGATACTGCAAATTATTCAGATTCTGGCGCTGCGGTTACGGTTAATTTAACAACAAATGTGAACACAGGTGGTACAGCAGCACTCGATAACCTTATCAGCATTGAAAATGTTACAGGATCAGAGCATGGCGACACGATAACAGGTACAGATGGCATCAATAACACGTTCGATGGCGGCCTTGGGAATGATGTATTCTACACAGATACGGGCTCTGATCATTATGATGGGGGTGATGGTATTGATACGGTCAACTATTATGAATCTGGTGGCGCTGTTCAAATTAATGTTGAAACAGATATTTCAACAGGCGGCGATGCCGCAGGCGATACTTTCGCAAATATTGAAGTTATTGTAGGATCACGAGGTGCTGATACTTTAACAGCAGATGATAGCGGCATGACGCTTCACGGCAATGATGGCCATGATACAATTAATGGCGGCACGGGTGCAGACACGCTTAATGGTAATAATAATAATGACACAATATCAGGCAATGACGGCAATGACACTATCAATGGTGGCAGCGGGTCTGACACGCTTTACGGCGGTGAAGGCAATGATACGATTACAGGCGGATGGGGTGTTGATAGAATCTATGGCGGTAATGGTGATGATAATATTAATGCCGGCAACAATGATGATATGATTTTTGGCGATGCTGGTAATGATACAATTGATGGTGGCGGTGATATTGATACACTCGATTACTCAGCGTCAACTGCTGCTGTCACTGTAAATCTGGCAACAGGCCAAGGCTTTGGCGGTGATGCTGAAGGGGATACCATCTCCAATGTAGAAAATATTATCACTACATCTGGTGCAGACACTATTGTTGCTGATAATGAAGACAATGAAATTACGGCTGGGGATGGTAATGATGCCATCACAACAGGCACAGGTGAAGACATTATTGACGCAGGCGCTGGTGATGACATCATCTATGCAAGTAATGATCAGGCTGAGATTGATGGCGGCATCGGTACAGACGAAGTTTCCTATGTCAATATGGGTGTTGGTGTTGATGTCAGCTTAGATAATGTTACGATAATAGGTGATACATTTACAAATGTCGAAAATTTAACCGGATCAAATCACGACGATACGTTATCTGGTACTTCTACATATAATGTTATCCGGGGCGGCGATGGTGATGATGTCATTATTGCTAGCGGTGGCAATGACACGCTTGATGGCGGGAATCAGGCTGGCGATAATGATACCATCAGCTATATCGATGCCGCATCTTCTGTTGTTGTTAATCTTGATACGATGACTTCTGATCAGGGTGATACTATAAGCAATTTTGAGAGTATTATTGGTTCAAATAATGATGATACACTTACTGGCAACGCAGGTAATAACGAGATTAGTGGCGGCTCTGGCGCAGATACAATCTTAGGCGGCGGCGGCTCTGATACGCTTGATGGCGGTGGCGGATTGAATGATTTGATCGACTATTCAGATGCTGCATCTTCTGTTGAGTTAGATCTCTCAACGAATATTAACAACCAATCAGACACAGTAAGTAATTTTGAGCATATCACAGGATCTAATCATAATGATATCTTATCAGGAGATGGTGAAGATAATAAAATCACTGGCGGAGATGGTGATGACAAACTATCTGGTGGCGCTGGTGATGATGAACTAACTGGTGGCGCTGATAATGATGAACTAACTGGCGGAGATGGCGCTGACAGACTACTCGGTGGAACTGGAGATGATACTATTTATGCTGGGGCAGATGGTGATTTCATCGATGGTGGCAGCGACATTGATACTGTTAGTTACATAACTGCAACATCAGGTGTAACAGCTATTCTAACTGGAAATGTAAATGATGCGATAATCAATGTTGAGAATTTAGACGGTTCTGGGCATGATGATACGCTGACTGGTGATAGTGGTAGCAATACAATTAACGGTGGTGCTGGCAATGATACTATCAATGGCGGCGGCGGCATAGATATCTTAAATGGTGGCACAGGTCTTGAGGACATTGTTGATTATAGCACTGCAACCACTGCTGTAACTGTTGATCTATCAGATCAAAGCAACAATCAATCAGATACTTTAAGTGGTTTTGAAGGTGTAACAGGCAGTGGATTGAACGATACGCTAACTGGTAGCAGCGGCGCTGACATTATCAGTGGTGGTGGGGGTAATGACACTATAATTGGTGGCGGCGGCTCTGATACGCTTGCTGGTGGTGACGGCTCTGATACACTGGATTATTCAGCTGAAACTGGCTCAATTGAAGTTAACCTTGCAACAAATGTGAATAATCAATCAGATAATATTAGCGGCTTTGAGAATTTAACAACATCAAGTGCAGATGACATCCTTGTAGGTAATGATGAGGCCAATACTATCAATTCCGGCAGCGGCAACGATACCCTAACGGGCGGATTGGGTGCTGATACCTTAAATGCAGGTGCTGGCGTTGATGTAATATATGCAGGTGCTGATGGTGATGTTATTGATGGTGGCAGCGAAATTGATACAATTAGTTACGTGAATGCAACATCAGCTGTAATTGCTACCTTATCTGGCACGCAGGATGACCAAATTTCTAATGTAGAAAATCTTAATGGCTCTGCTCATAATGACACGCTCACTGGTGATAGCGCTGACAATGTTATCAATGCAGGTGCTGGCAATGATGCTATTGTTGGTGGCGGCGGCTCTGATATATTAAATGGTGATGCTGGTGACGATCACATTACAGGCGGCGCGCTTAATGACACGATTAATGGTGGCGAAGACAATGATACCATTCTTGGTGGCGGCGGCTCTGATACATTAAATGGTGGTAATGGCATAGATGTTATCGATTATAGCGATGCAACAAGCAGTGTAACTGTTGACCTAACAGATCACAGTAACAACCAGTCAGACACTTTAAGCAACTTTGAAGATATTGTAGGCAGTGCAAACAATGACACGCTCACGGGTGACGGTACTGCAAATACAATCGATGGCGGTGCTGGAGATGATATCATTAATGGCGGGGCTGGAGATGATGTCCTAACTGGTGGCATTGGCAGCGACACTATAAATGGTGGCATCGGCAATGATCAATTAATAGCCAATGGTGCAGATACGTTGAATGGTGATGCAGGCAATGATATTTTCACTATAGACACAACATCACTTAACTTAGCTGGTTTCAATGCAGATGGTGGTAGTGATACAGATAGTGTTGAATTTGAAGCAGGTACAATTGATGAGACCGAAATTGCCGGTGTACTTACAAATATGGAGATATTAGACTTCACAAATGTAGGGTCAATCGCAGATCTTGATCTTTCTGCAACTGATATTCAAAACATGACAGATAGCAATAATCAGTTAACAATTGAAATGAATAGCACTGATGGCGACAGTGTGACCTTATCTGATCCATCTGCAAATATTGATGTCGACAACTCAACTGCCAATCAAACGGTTTACACAATATATGATGATGCAGCTCATACAAATGTGCTGGCCGAATTGACTGTGAATGTTACATAATCAAGATCATTAAAATGATCTATGTTTAAAATATTATCATGGGAGAAAAACCCATGATAATATTAAGCAATGGCATATTGTAACAAATAAACGCATTTGATATTTGAAATGCTCATTTCTAAAATTTCAAAAAAATAATTATGAGTTTAGGCTCAGGATCTATTAATCATACATAGCGCAGCGAAAAAAAATAGCTCTTCCCCTGTTAAGAAAGAGCTATTTAGACGCCTCAACTCGTTAACTTTTCGAGCGATTATTTTTGCATTTTTTAATGCTTGCTTTTATTGGAAGTAATCCAAAGTAAGTTTTTTTTAATCATTTCTTAAAATAATTTCAATCTAAAATTATAAAAAAAATGATTTTTTTCTATCCCTTTGTTTTCCTTCACTCTATAAACAATAACAGATAAATATTAATCGGCTTGCAATAAGGATAGTTCAATTTTTAATAAAATATTGCCTAAATAATTGCTTTATATCTATGGTAAAAAGAGTATGACAAATTCCAGAGGCATATATGCGCAAATCAACAGCAAAATCTAAATTAACAAGAGCCATTATATCGGAAATATTCTTACGGTTTAAAGATGATAGTGAAGCACCTAGAACAGAGCTAAACTATACCAATTCTTACACACTGCTTGTTGCAGTTGCTCTTTCAGCACAAGCAACAGATATTGGTGTCAATAAAGCAACAAAAGCGCTTTTTGAAGCTGCAGATACGCCAGAAAAAATGGTTGCTTTAGGGGAAGATAAAATAAGAGACTATGTTAAAACCATCGGTCTTTATCGCAATAAAGCAAAAAATGTGTTTTTATTGAGCCAGCAACTCATTGAAAAGCATAATGCTATTGTACCAAATGATAGAGAGGCTTTAGAAGCCCTCCCTGGTGTTGGGCGTAAAACTGCTAATGTCGTGTTAAATGAAGCTTTTGGCATCCCAACAATTGCTGTTGACACGCATATATTTCGCGTCTCTAACCGTACTGGATTAGCGCCAGGTAAAAATCCATTAGCAGTAGAATTATTACTAGAAAGAGTGATCCCCGATGAATATAAGCTACATGCTCATCATTGGTTGATTTTACATGGGCGTTATATTTGCAAAGCAAGGAAGCCTGATTGCGCTCAATGTTTAATCAAAGATCTTTGTAAATATAAAGAAAAAACTGCGACATAGAGAATTTCGCACTTTATATGAACAAAAATTCCTATATCTCAAACAGTAAATTAATACTGTCAAACGCATTTTTCATTCATACTTTTTCATAAAAAACCGCCACTAAAAAGTGACGGTTTTTAATCTGTTTATAAAAAATCTCAAATTAACGAGAATAGAATTCGATAACTAAATTTGGTTCCATTTGTGCAGGATATGGCACATCGGAGAATTGTGGAATGCGAACAAATGTTGCTGTCATTTTTCCATGGTCAGCATCAATATATTCTGGAACATCACGCTCTGGCAATTGAGTCGCTGTTAAAACAAATTCAAGCTGCTTTGAGCTTTCTTTGACTTCAACAACATCGCCTGGACGCAAGCGGTAGCTTGGAATGTCGACCTTCTTGCCATTCACTGTCACATGACCATGATTAATGAACTGACGCGCAGCGAAAACAGTCGCTACAAATTTTGCACGATAAACCACAGCATCAAGACGGCGCTCTAAAAGACCAATTAGGTTTTCAGATGTATCACCCTTCATTTTGTTAGCAGTATCATAAATCTTACGGAATTGACCTTCTTTAATATTGCCATAATAGCCTTTAAGCTTTTGCTTAGCCATAAGCTGCAAACCAAAATCAGAAAGCTTGCCACGGTTTTTACGTGCGCCATGTTGACCTGGTGCTGTTTGGCGTGTGTTAAATGGGCTTTTTGGGCGACCCCATAAATTCTCACCAACACGGCGATCAATTTTATATTTCTGCGAATGACGCTTTGTCATTTAATGTCCTTTTCATAATACGATGGAGCATAATGCTCTTAATTTAATCGCATCCCTTCCTATACTGGACAAAGCCAATAGACAGGCTGCTAACAAAGAAAATTAGAAGCCACAGGATTACGTGGGTGTTTCTTACATGGATATGTTTATTTCGTCAATTCATATAATTACAAATTAATTTCACAACCTGCTAAGACCTCAATCGATTGACCGTCTTTAATACGAATTTGATCAACAGGACGTGGAAAATAATGCGCGTGATATTCAAGTGTAATGTCGCCTATAACATAGCTTATGGGCGTGTTAAGCGAATGATCATAGAGGACAGAGCCTACAATAACATAGGGACATGTCAAATCAGTCCGCCCTTCGCGCATTAGATTATTTAAGCCCGCTGAATTGCCTGAACCGTCGAATGTACCTGAAGACCATACTTGCGTTCCACTATTCACCTCCCAAACAGAAATACCATATTTAAAAGCTGCATTATCGGCTCTATTTGGCCACATTAAATGCTCAGCTACATTGCGATAATCATTCAACAAATCATCTGTTAAAATATGTTCTTGGCTAACAACGATAGCCAAAGTATCGGCTGTTCTTTTTGCTTTTGCTCTTGCGTCAAATAAAAAGAAAACTTCCACCATACCCATTAAAACAATTATTAATAAAGGCAGTACAATAGCTAGTTCAATAATAGCAACACCGTCTTCATCTTTTGAATATGCCTTAGCCCTGTGTTTAATAAAATTTAAAACCATCATAATTTCCTAAATTTGGACTATTTGCTAGAAAAATTCATTTCTAAATACTCTCATAGAGATAACCCATTGCACTCTTGAACTACCTGTTGAGAAAACAAAAGGGTTCATGCCTAATAAGCTTATATTTGTGATAACAGGCAATGAATAATGAAGGCGAGCGACGATTACATCTCCCCCTTCCCCAGGGTTGAACCTTGGTGTCCCATCTCCTCTCCTAAAGGTTGGGACTGAGCTAAAATCATCGTAAGAATCCACAATGACCTTTAACCGATCACAATCCAAAAGAGGGTTTTGGTCGCAAACAACTTGTTTATAATCATTCATTGTGACGGCACCGCCTGATGCTTGCCCAGTTTGCACCAAGCGTGCTGCGTCTTCATGGCTAAAATCCAACATGGCATACATAGCAAATATCCAAGCCCATTGTAATATACCAAAAACAACGACTAAAAATATGGGTAATGCAATTGCTGTTTCAACCATTGTTGCGCCATCATCATCACGGCGATATTTGACAAATCGCCGTTTTAAATTTGATTTAAAAGCATTAACCATCGATGCGGATCCAATCTCTTTTAATATAACCCGCAATAGCTTGTAGCACCCCCTGAATATTATCAGGCTCGGCAATATAGTAATGCTCCTCCACACTTGTTGCACACTCGCTTAATGCTCTACGTAAGCCAGTATCTGTCACATCAAATGCAATTGTGAAAATTTCAGCGCCTTCTGCTTTCATTGTGTTACACAAATCAGCAAAACCAGCCTCATAATGGGAGTTGTTGCCGCGTTCGAAAGAGAATAACTCCCCATCTGTCATGAAAATTGCATATTGCCTATCGTGATAAGTTGTTCGACCTGGTGTCACATCTTGTAAAAATTCATCAAAATCACCAGTAAAGAAATTGCGAGTCCACGCAGCTGCAATATCATGGGATGTATGGGAATCTGGATTCCAATCATCAACATGATTTTTAAAGTCACGCATATCAGATATAGAAAATTTTGTCATATTTTCAGTGCAATCACCATCATCACTCACTATAAGCTGATCAAACTGTTTTCTTAAAGTATCATCAAGCCACATATCGGGTGTATCAAGCATCTCAGTGATGCGATTTTTATTATCGCCCCAATCCGATGTTGTATAGTTAAAGCAACCACTCCATTGAGGTTCGCTATTAGCAATATATCCATAAGGCCTAAATTCAATAAGATCCTCTATAGCTCTTCCGACTTCTGTTTTAGTATAACAGACTTCAGCCCCATAAACAGGCACCCCACAATCATAAGTAACATCAGGAAGGTCTCTTGTACCACCATCAGGCATGCGCCCTACGCCACCATCGATTGTACAGGTTCCTGGTGAAATGCTTAATATTTTTCTATCTTTTCCATCATTGGGCTCACTACAGCTAACCTCATCATAACGATAAGCTGTATCACTATCATCGCTTTCAGTTCCAGCAGCATAAGGTTCATAAATTGGTGTGAAACCCCATTTGGGCCAATCAGAAGGCCATGGGTCGGGTTTATCATCGGGATAATAGATAATGCCTTCTTGGCGACACTCAGCGCGATCCCAATATTCAATCACAGTTTCAGTACCATCCCATGGGTTTCCTTGCTTAAGCGTATTACGGTAAGCAACCTTTTCACAAACAGGAATTTGCCTAGATCTTAAAGATGGGGCACTATAAATCATAGTTCCACCTGCGAGAATTTCTTGCTCATCTGGATTAATTTTGTCCGAGGGCTCGGCAGCATCTCTTAAATATTGCTGAAAATAATAGTGATTTTTAAAATTCGTTGTTTCACCGAAAGGCAATAAATTTACATTGACAGTTTCTGGAATATAATCTGCCCATGTTAAAAAGCCATGCCCAAATACTTTAATGGCTTGACTTGCATTCGCCCATCTTCCACCAGCATTCATAGAACCAGATAAATCAGGAATGAGTGTAATTTCTGTCGGAGGAATGTCAATAATCACATCTGATGCAATTGTTGATGCAAACTCACCGTCACCTGCTAGAACAGCGCCTAGTTGATGATCTACTCTGGCAATGGTTTCTGTTTTCACTCTAATTTTAATACCAGGGCCACGACCATCAATAACTTCTATATCTGCGTTACCTAATGCATCTAGCCTGTAAGATTCATCTTTGTTACTATCCCAATAAGAATCTACCGCATTTCGAGCATGAGCAGATTGCCCTGTTCGCAAATGTTTTGCGGCACCTGCTAATGTTGCTGCATCTAATGCAGATTGGTTGGAGCCTGAATGCTCTCTAAGTTGTGACGTTTCTACAGCAAGACCTGCAATAGCAATAATAACCCCTAATGCAGCTGCCGTCATAACCATAATATTTCCGTCTTCATCACGGATATAGCTCTGGGATTTTGATTGTAATAATTCCTTAATCATAATATGCCTCTGATTAAAAGTATAATTTTGTAGTATTTTAAATTGATATGCTTAGTAATTAATGAATGTTTAGTTTCAAAAAAAAGTGAGAACATATTTTTATAGTAGTGTGATTAATATTTTATACATGGGCAAAGGACAATTTTAATTTTATTAGGCGCCATAATATTAAATTTATAAAATAGTCTAGAAGAACAAACAGTAAATTTACCCTATAAAAACATTTATTGATATAAACTATTTACTAATGATTGAATTTTTAAGCCCAAGCATTTCGCTTTTAGGAGAATTTAAATGGTTGATGTTTTTGGTTTAGAAAACTTAAGCCGTTGGGTAGGCCTAAATGATAAAAGAGATCCACAAAAAGACCGTTTGTCAAAATTCCAACCCATTTCTCAACCGCGCCCTAAAAAGGTAGCCCTCGCTTTAGGAGGGGGCGCTGCTTTAGGTTGGGCGCATATTGGCTTTTTACAAGTTCTCAAAGAGCATAAACTCATTCCAGATATGGTTGTTGGCACTTCTATTGGAGCAATTGCAGGTGCAGCTTTTGCAAGCGATCGGCTTAATGAATTAGAAAGCTTTGCTCGCAGTCTAACGCCTCGAAAAATGTTAACTTGGATGGATTTTTCGCTAGCAAGAGGAGGGCTCATCAATGGGGAAAAGCTAGCTAAAGAGCTTCATAATCACTTTGGTAATAGTAAAATAGAAGACTTAGCAATTCCATTTTACTGTGTTGCAACAGATCTTATGACTGGTGAAGAAGTGTGGTTTAATAAAGGAGATCTAGTCTCTGCAGTTCGTGCTTCATATGCAATACCGGGTGTCTTTGTTCCCGTCAAAACTGGCAATCGCTGGCTCGTTGATGGTGGGCTAACAAACCCACTACCCGTATCAGCTGCTCGGCATTTTGGCGCTGATAAAGTGATTGCTATCATGCTAGATGATCATTGGAAAAATAGAGGGTCAATTGTTGAAACAGGCTCAATAGCCCCTAGCTTTGAAGCCACCAGCAATTTATTAAGCGATATTCATTTCCCATTTTTTAGTAAAGGCAGTTCAAATGATAATAATGAAAAGCCTAAGCTCTACCGTGTTATCATTCGATCTATATCAATCGGGCAAGAAAAACTATCAGAATTACAGCTTTCGCGCTTTCCACCAGATTTGCTCATCGCGCCTAGATTAGCGGGCATAGAGCCGTTTGAATTTTATAAAGCGCGCACCTTAATCCATCGTGGCAGGCAAGCTGCCCTGCTTAATTTACCTCAGCTAGAAGAAATGCTCAGCCCTGATGCAATTGATGATATATCCCATGATGAAAGCTTAGAAGACATTAGTTCATAGTCAATTTAGCCCAGAGCTTGCGCTGCCTCATCACGCCCTTTGCAAGCCAACTTATCGGCTCTTTCATTGCCCGGATCACCAGCATGACCCTTCACCCACCGCCAATCAATATCATATTGGCGCGCAATCTCATCTAAAGCTTGCCAAAGTTCTGCATTCTTAACGGGCTTTTTCTGCGCCGTTTTCCAGCCGCGCTTTTTCCACCCATGCATCCATTCTGTTATGCCTTTTCGCACATATTCAGAATCGGTGTAAATAATGACAGGCAAAGGCTTTTTCAAAGCTTTTAAACCCTCAATAGCAGCTGTAAGCTCCATCTTATTATTGGTTGTATCTTGCTCAGATCCGTAGAGCTCTTTTTCATGGCCATTATACATAAGCAAAACCCCCCAGCCGCCAGGACCTGGGTTGCCAGAACAGGCACCATCAGTATAAATGACAATTGTATTATTTTGCATATTCATTACTCTACTATGGCTGCCTTAACTCTTTGGGGAGAGGGAAAAATACATCTTCATTTGCTGTGCGAATATGTTCAATATTGAGGGTATAACGCTCGCTTAAAGCTTCCATCACCTCCTCGACTAAAATTTCAGGCGCACTGGCACCAGCGGTAATAGCGAGTGTTTTTATATTTTGAAATAAACCCCAATCAATATCGGCTGCTCTTTGCACTAAAACAGAAATTTTACACCCTGCTCTCTCGCCTGCCTCACGCAATCTTTGTGAATTTGATGAATTTGGTGCACCGATCACAATGAAGGCATCTGAGCCAATTGCTGCGGCTTTTACAGCTTCTTGCCGATTTGTCGTAGCATAACAAATATCTTCCTTATGGGGCGCTCTAATATCTGGAAAACGTTTTTTTAATGCATTAATCATCTCAGCTGTGTCATCGACGGACAAAGTTGTTTGAGTAACATAAGCTACAGGCATATTAAATTCAGGTAAGGTTGAAATATCTTCAACTGTCTCAACAAGAGTAATAGCCCCATCAGGCAATTGCCCCATCGTTCCAACCACTTCTGGGTGACCTTCATGACCGATTAAAAATATATGATAATCGCGTTTAAATAAGATTTGCGCTTCTTTATGAACTTTTGAAACCAAGGGACATGTGGCATCAATCCATTGTATATTACGCGCTGTCGCATCTTGTGGGATTTTCTTTGGCACACCATGGGCTGAGAAAATAACGGGGGCATCTGATTGCGGAATATCATCTAATTCCTCAACAAAAATAGCGCCCTTTTGCTTCAAACTATCAACCACAAATTTGTTATGAACAATTTCATGGCGCACATAGACTGGCGCACCATATTTAGCTAACGCCTCTTCAACTATTTGTATTGCTCTATCAACGCCAGCACAAAAACCTCTTGGCGCACATAATTTGACAGTTAGATCAGGCTTTGACATAAATATTCATTCCTTAAGGCAAGAGGCGCAAAATAATATCTTTATTAAAGCTATAGCGCTAATAGTTGTCATAATCAATTCAAGTTGATATATCTTCACGATATAAGATATGTTTACACCTTATAAATTGACAAGTGCAAAGAGTATAATGAAATTTGGTCTATCCGTAATGCTAAAACCCCTTCACTATTGTTTATTTTTTATTTTAACAGGCTGCTCTGCGGGCGGTTCTTTCTTATCCAGCGCAACAGGGGATAAGGATGAGCAAAAAACAGAGATTGTCCAAATACAGCCCTCGGCAAACTTATGCCCTCTTGCGGAAATTCGCGCTGGCGCTGAAACATTAAGGCTTTATTCAGGTGAGCCAAGCGATAGCAATCTCAAAGTGCAGCTTTATATCAGTGAAGTGAAACGGAGCTGCGTAACAATGGGCTCGCAAACACAGATCACAGTCGCAATGGCGGGCACTGTAATTCAAGGGGCAAAATCAGATCAAAACAGCTATAACGCCCCAATCAGAACTGCAATCATAGATAAAAATTTTGAGCCTGTTGCTGGCAATCTTCAAAACCATATTATCAATCTAAATGAAGTTGCGGCAGATAATCGCGTTATCATGACATTAGAACCAATAACAGTTGATACAACAGACCCTTTGATCTTAAAAGATTATTTAGTTTATATCGGATTTGATGGCTAAACCTAAGCTGAATTTTATAGCTTCTTCAGCTTAGCAGCAAAGAAACCATCCATTCCGCCAATATTATGGTTTAGTTCATCTTCATCACTCTTGTTTAATAGTGATGGCATTGTATTTGGCAAAGCCCTTAACATGCCCTCATTCACCATCTGTTTTGACAAGAAAGAAAATTGCGACGGGCATAATACATCAAGTGTAAAATCTTCATTTTCTTCAAGAAAATGGCTGATTTGGCTTTCGCCCTCCTCTGTTTCTAAAGAACAAGTCGCATAAACCATCACACCGCCGCTTTTTAATAAGGAGGCAAGATTTTTCAGCAAAATAGCCTGACGCGTTGATAATGTCTTTATATCGCGCTCCGACTTTAGATAACCAATATCAAGATGTCTTCTAAATGTTCCTGTTGCGCTGCAAGGTGCATCGAGTAAAATACCATCAAATTCATAATGAGAAAGTTTTGCTTTAATCTGGTTCTCATCCATTAAATCCAATGCAATGACTTCCGCATCCATTTTCAGTCTATTGAGATTTTCCTTTAAAATAGTGAGGCGATTTTTTGATCGGTCAACACTTACAACAGTTGCCCCTAAAGCAATAAGCTGTGCGGTTTTCCCCCCAGGAGCTGCACAAGCATCCAAAATTACTTTACCTGATAGATCTTCACCAAAAAGCTGGACGGGCAAGCTAGCAGCATAATCTTGCACCCACCATGCTCCCTCTTCATAGCCTTGAATCTGACTAACAGGCTGTGGCTCAAACAAACGAACGGTCTTGGGGTTTAAAGCCAACCCCTCTAATTTATCCGCCCAAGCAAGAGGGTCTCCGTTTATTGTTAAATCGAGTAAAGGCGGATTACGATGAAGCGCGGCTATCTGTTCTAATGCTTCTCGCCCATAGGCCGATTGCCATCTCTGTCTTAACCACTTTGGGATATTTTCAACAAAGATAGCATCATCAGGCCGCCATTCAGCCTCTCCTGTTTTTTCTTTATATTTTGAAACAATCCGCGAAATTTTACGCAAGCAAGCATTGGATAGCCCTTGTAGTTTTCCAGCTCTTTTATCTGCTTTAATCAAATCTACCGCTTGGTGAACCGCGGCATGGGTAGATACTTTCATATGCGCTATCTGCGCTGTCGCTGTGAGCATGATGGGGTAGAAATCCCCTGCATCCTCAGGCACCCCCTTTTCCATAACTTGATTTAATAGAAAATCATTTTCAGCTTTCCGTCTAAGGGCAAAATCTGCAATTGTCGTAGCAAAGCGTGCATCCCGATGGGGCAAATTTGCTAATATTTGTTTTGTCTTTGCAGAATATCCAGTGTCATCCCCTGCTCTTTTATTGAGAATATCTTTGACAATTTGAATAGCTGCTCGCCTTGGCTCAAAGCCAACAGCAACATCTTTTGGTTTTGATATTTTTTTCTTGTTATTATAAGACACAATATTCTCACTTATTTTATTCATAGAAAAATTTCTATGCTATATTTTGAAAAGGACACTTGACGATAAAACCACTTCAAGTCAATCTTTAATCATCAAAGTTCTAAATTAACTGCTTGTCACATATAGCCTAAGCAATTTATTTTGATTATATACTTAAGCTATATTTTTTGTTATCGTTCGACTTTCTATATAAAAATGAGATTATTTTTATATGGTCTTGCTATTTTCAGGAGGGGGCATGGCAAGAGCTTCGCTATTGGATCTTAATCCATTTGATAAAACAATAAGCTTTACCTTTGTTTTGCTAGAAAATTTTTCCTTAATGCCCTTATCCTCAGCGATTGATACATTAAGAAATGCAAACCGCATCATTGGGCATGATTTATACCAATGGAATATTGCTGCGGAAAGCTTAGATATTGTGCAATGTTCCTCAAATATTGCCTTAAATGTTGATATCAAGCTTACTGATATTCCCTCCGATAGCATTATCATCATTTGTGGCGGTATTGATAGTAACAACAAGATTACAGGCAGTATGCAGGAATGGCTATGTCAATCGAGCCGCTTATCAGACAGGCCCATAGGCGCTTTATGCCTTGGCGCTTATGCCTTAGCTTCCTCGGGGCTTTTAGATGGTTATTCTTGCTCAATACACTGGGAAGATATAGCAAGCTTTCAAGAAAACTACCCGAATGTTCAAGTGAAAAATAGCCTTTTTGAAATCGACCGAGATCGTTTCACTTGCAGCGGCGGCACAGCAGCAACAGATATGATGCTAAGCATGATTGCAGCCCACCATAGCGAAGAGATCGCATCACAAGTCGCAGAAGCTGTGATCCATTCGACAATACGCCATTCTTCTCAAAGCCAAAGAATGGATTTACATACGCGTGTTGGTATACGCCATACCAAACTATTGCTGATTATTGAGCGCATGGAAAATAATCTAGAAAAGCCCATATCGCCGAATACATTGGCTGAAGAGGCACAAATATCAACAAGACAATTAGAGAGGCTGTTTCGTCGCTATCTTAATAAATCTCCAAAACGATATTATCTCGAATTAAGGCTAAAACATGCAAGAAAGCTCTTGCTTCAAACATCCATGCCTTTGATAGACATCGCTATTTCATGCGGTTTTTCTTCCACATCCCATTTTTCTAAAAGCTATCGCACTTTTTTTGAAACAACACCCTATAGAGAGCGTGGCATGCAAAATATGCTCTATATGAAATAGTCTTAAATATATTTTACGAATTTGTTGCCTTATCAAAATAGCGCATAATTGCCTCTTCTTTATCAACAGCTCTTAAGAGGGCAACTTGTGCAAATCCTTTTTGCCTTAGGCCAAAACCAACAATGGCATGGGCTTCCAAACCTATAAACAGGTTAATGAAAAAATTAATCATCATAAAAGGGGCAAGAAAATCATAAGCGCCAAAAAGCACATATGTGAAAGTAAGCAGTAAAAATAATGCGCTAATGTAAAGGCATAATGGAACCCATATTGCCTTACTAACCATCCAAAAAATAGGCATGGCAAAAGCCCAAACAGAAAAACGATCTTTCACAGCAACTGACTTTGCCAATTGCTCTGGAGAAACATGATTAGCATCCTGCGTAAGAGGCGTATAAATTCCATAAAGCGCCATATTATCTACTTTTCATCATCTGTTTTTTTTACGTCTAAATTATATTCCATAACAATCTTCATTTGGAAAATTGAAAAGATAACTGTTAATGGCATGACGCCAAACACTTTAAAATTCACCCAAAAATCTGTGTCGAAATTACGCCATATAATCTCATTAAGAACAGCAAGCATTAAAAAGAATATGCCCCAACGATATGTTAGAATGCGCCATCCTTCTTGTTTAAGCTTGAATGCACTACCAAAAACATATTCCAGAAAATATTTACCGAAGGCATAGCCACCAAGCAAAACACCGCCAAATAAAATATTCACAATAGTCGGCTTCATTTTTATAAATGTATCATTATTTAAATAAAGCGTTAGGCCGCCAAAAACCAGTACCACAGCCCCTGAAACAAGCGGCATAACAGGCAAATGCTTGACTAATATATAATGTACAATAAGCGCTATCACCATCGCAAGCATGAAGACGGCTGTTGCTATAAAAATTGGCTCACCGTCAAAAACAGGATGGTAAAGACCAATATTTTTAAACAAATTGATAAAAATCTCAGAGCGTGTATTAGCAAAAAAGAAAACACCTAGCGGCCCAACTTCAAGCAAAAGCTTTACAACTGGCGATAATTCAGCTTCTTTTGATTTCATATTTTCTTCCAATGCGTTCAAATCTCTTTTCTTACTCAAGCTCAGAACCTAAGCGATAAAAGACATTTCGGCAAGGCCGCATTATAATATAATTATGATTATAATTTTGATACATTCTTAAGCGCAAAATATGCGGATAGAATATGTTCAGAGCTTTTAAAGCAAAGCAGCAATCCGCTCTAATTTATGATCACATATGCCCATATTTTTTAAGGCTTGAAGAGAATTATAAAGATATTCAGGGTTAGCACCTGATTGCCCGATGCCTTGCCTTACAAACGCAGCGCACTGACCTTCATTCAATCCTTCTGCATATTGGGGATGGTTCCTATTCATTACATAAGTCAAAGCGCTGATTTTTTCAGTGCTACCTGTAAGCTTCATTTGCACTGAAACCTCACAATAGGCATTATTTACCATTTCACGCTCGCGTAGATAAGCAATAGTTTGTTTTGCTTTTTCTGCATCGACCTTAAAACCTAGACCCTTAGTGCAGCCCCCACGATCAAGAGCAAGAACAAGGCCTGGCTTTTCAGGCGTTCCCCTATGGACATGACTATAAAGACATAAAGAACGATGATAGCCATAGATGAGCGCTGGCTGTTGCTCAACAAACTCAAAGCCTGGTTTCCAGATTAATGAGCCATAAGCAAAGACCCATAAAGGTCGACCTGCTTCATATTCAAACGGATGGCTTGGCATGCTTTATCTTTATTCTAAACGACCTGTATCAGGGTTATATGTGCGGTTCTCAACAATTCTGAATAGCTTTTTAGGATATGTTTTGTCAAAAGCCAAATTACCAATCACAACCCTTGTCATATTGCCCTTAGCATCTAAAACAGACCAGCTTACTAAATTATAATTTGGCAATGCAAAATTCAAGGTCAAGCTGCCTGGCGTTATAGGCTTTTTTGCCGCCATTGTGACCGACAATATATCATCAGATAATTGTATATCTTGAATAGCCGTATCTTTTATCAGATCAACACGGTCACGTAACAAAAATTTCAAAGGTGTTGATGCAAGGGGGTAGCGGTCAACATTTTTACCGCGGCTATCTTGGATAGCAACCCATGTACCATTTGAAAGAACTGCTGAGGGGGATGGCAAAGCATATTGGAACCGAATTTTCCCCGGTCTTGATAAGAAAAAGCGACCGCTTGATTCACGACCCTGAGGATCAATTTGAATAAAATCACCCTCCATATTGCCAATCGTATTAAAATAAACATTAACACGTCTTAAATGGCTTTTTTCTTCATCCGACATTGCTTGGGCTGATTGTAAAGATGCAGCAAAAGCAATCGCTATACTCAATATAAGCAAAAAATGTCGCATTCAATATTTCCTTAAATAATTTTATTAGTCAACCAGCTAGCTCATTTATTCATAAATACCGCTAGCTATTCACTTTCATTCGGTCATCCTAGAAAATAATATAATTTTCTGGGATATAAATAATTTACATAATAACAATGGCAGCATTTAGGCCTGAAGATCAATGATAAAGATAATTTACCACCATACAATAATAGCAAATAAATGAGCTCACATCATGCACATCCCATTTAATTTATATGCTCCTTGCTATTGTGATTGACCCACTAAAATTTCACGTTTACCTGAATTATTAGGAGGACTAATCACACCCTCATTTTCCATACGCTCAATTAAAGTTGCAGCTCTATTATAACCAATTTGCAATCTACGCTGCACATAGCTTGTCGAAGCCTTGCGGTCTTTTAAAACAATTGCAACGGCTTTATCATATATTTCATCACCGCTAGATTTAACCTCACCAGGCTGTGCCTCTGTGGCAGCTGCCTCATCTTCTTCAGTGATAGTTTCTAAATATTCAGGGACACCTTGGGATTTTAAATGCGCGACAATATCTTCAACCTCAGCATCAGCAACAAAAGGCCCATGCACACGCGATATTCTGCCGCCACCTGCCATATACAACATGTCACCTTGACCTAATAAATTTTCAGCGCCCTGCTCTCCTAAGATAGTTCGACTATCAATCTTAGATGTCACTTGGAAACTGATCCGCGTTGGGAAGTTTGCTTTAATTGTGCCTGTGATCACATCAACACTTGGACGCTGTGTTGCCATAATAAGATGGATACCAGCAGCCCGTGCCATTTGTGCTAAGCGCTGGATCGCCCCTTCAATTTCCTTACCCGCAACCATCATCAGATCAGCCATCTCGTCGACAATCATAACAATATATGGAATAGGCTCGAGCTGTAAATTTTCCTGCTCATAAATTGCCTGTCCCGTTTCACGGTTAAAGCCTGTTTGCACTGTTCGTGTAATTGTTTCGCCCTTTTTAGCAGCCTCAGCAACACGACGATTATAGCCATCAATATTACGAACGCCTAGCTTGGACATATTTTTGTAACGTTCTTCCATTTCTCGCACAGCCCATTTCATAGCCACAACAGCCTTTTTAGGGTCTGTTACAACAGGGGTTAGCAAATGGGGAATGCCATCATAAATACTTAATTCCAGCATTTTAGGATCGATCATAATGAGCTTACATTGCTGGGGCGTTAGACGATATAACAAAGACATGATCATTGTATTGACAGCAACAGACTTACCAGAGCCAGTTGTACCCGCAATCAGAAGATGAGGCATGCGTGATAAATCTGTTATTACAGGCTCGCCACCAATCGTTTTCCCTAAGCATAAAGGTAGTTTAGCATTCGTACTTTGGAATGATTTAGAAGCTAATGATTCACGTAAATAAACTGTTTGACGATGTTCGTTAGGTAGCTCAATACCAATAACATTCCGCCCTGGCACAACAGCAACACGGGCAGAAACAGCACACATAGAGCGTGCAATATCATCGGAAAGCCCTATAACGCGGGATGATTTTGTTCCCGGCGCTGGCTCCAGCTCATATAAAGTTACAACAGGGCCAGGGCGTACTTGCATAATTTCGCCACGAATACCAAAATCGCTTAATGTTTCTTCTAGCAAAGAAGCGCTTTGGTGTAATTCCCCTTCAGAAAGCATTTGGCTTTCGTCAATACTACCATCTTGCAATAAATCAAGAGAAGGAAATTCATAAGCGATATTATACTGTTTATTGTTAACCTGTGGTGCAGGCTCAAGGCGTACCATTTGAGACCCTATGGCAACATTTGATTGCGTCCCTTGATGGGCAACCTCGGGCTCAACCTGATTTTGTGCCATTTGTGGTACATGGGAACTGTGATGAATATCTTCAGACGGCATCTGTTCATGATCAAAAGGCTCTTCGGCCTGCTCTAC
>WTKA01000156.1:31303-39370 GCA_011524605.1 Hyphomicrobiales bacterium
GCGGCATGCCAGCATGCGGCATCGGCGCTTGTGGCATTTGCCCATATGGATCATGAGGGTTTGGATAATAACCACCAGCTGAAGGCATAGGATATCCCATAGGCATAGCAGGATGCATTGGTGCATTCGGATAGGCAGGATAAGCCATATGCGGGTAAGGCATAGCTGGTTGCTGTGGCGGCATTGTAGGCTGCTGCGCGGCATAAGCTGGCTGATTTATATCATAATCTTCCTGAGGCATCATCGCATGATCGGTAGGTTCAATATTATCTGCTTCCACTTCTTGCGGGTGCATCATTTCAGGCTCTTGAGGATTAGGAACAGCCATTGGAATAATTCTAGCACGGCCTTGAGCGCCAGCATGTTGCATTTCGCTCATGCAAATATCTGTTTCATCTTCCTCTTGAGCTTGCACTTCTTCAAAATGATTAAGATCATTATGCTGATTAAAAGTTTGAATGATAGAAGGGCGCTGCATAGGAATATCTGGATGACTTAAATGCTCTTCTTCATCATCTAGCTTTTGCAAATGATCAATATTAGGTTCTTCTGCAATGATATCTCGCATTCTCAAGTGATGGTTATTATGACTTTCCTGCCCTATAACAGGCTCAATTCTATGCTCTTCCTCTAAATGAAAATCCGCATCAGCAAAAACAGGTTTGTGCTTTTTACGCCCCTTAATAAGAGCTGGTATATTGCGTAAATAATGAGCAGACGCTCCTCTTATATAAGTGAAAGGAGAGATATGCTCATCTGTTTTATACCCTTGTGCAATATTTGAAAGCTTATGATCAACTTCGTGATCTATCGGCTCAGGCGTCATTAATTCTGTGATATCCATACCATGTAAATCTGCAGATGGCTGCTGGTTGCCATATACACTGTCTGGTAAAATAGCCCCCCAAAAAGAAATACCAAATACTTTTGGCCCTACAAATAAAACAAGACCTGCGGCAAATATGCCCGACAATATCTGAGCAAAAATCGGAACTGGAGAACCAAATAACGCTTTTATAGGATAAGAGAGAGCATCTCCAAGCAAGCCGCCTAAACCGACATGCAAAGGCCAATTTGAGGACGTTGTGATGATGCTAAGACCAAAGGCTACGGCACAAATTGTTATGGAGAGAAAACATGATCTTTTAAGCGTGAACCCCGTTGGAACTTTGCGTAAGGTTAACCACCCATAGCTGATGAGAGCCATTGGCATGATTGCACTGGAAAGCCCCATAAGCTGCATAGATAAATCAGCAATGATAGCGCCCGTCACACCAAGAAAATTAATCGCTTCATTGCTGGAGGATGTATTATAACTTGGATCTGATACTGACCAACTTGCTATTGATAAAAATAGAAATAGGCCAATCACCATTAAAGATAGGCCTATGATATCAACCACACGGCGGCGCAGAAAATTCTGCACCCTATGGGAAACATAGAGATCAGGATCAATTGATACCGACATGACAACCTCTTTTTTCATCGCAAATTTGATCTTGCAGTAACTCTGCTTTTTCACGCTCACGCATATACAAAATTTAAAACCATCTTTAAAAATGTCATGAACAAGTTAACCACGCATTAACTACAGCCATAGAAAATAAAAAAAGCTGAACTAAATATAGTCCAGCTTATTGAAAAAAGATGATTTTTATCAAAAATCTGTATCAATGATGTTTAGAATGATCCATCTCATGATGATGCTTTTTATCTTTCATATGTTGTTTTCTTTTTATTTCTTTAACAGTGAAATTAACAGTCACCTCACCGCGCTGTTCAAACTCTAGCGTGATAGGATGGATATCCCCTTCAGCTAATTCTTCTTCTACTTTTAAAAACATGAAATGCATACCGCCAGGCTCTAAAATAACTTCTTCACCAGAGGCAATTTCAATACCATCGGGTAAAGGGCGCATTTTCATTACATCATCTTCCATAGTCATGGTATGAATTTCGTCTCTTTCAGAAAATTTGGATGATATACTCAAAAGCCGATCATTTTCAGACCCTTCATTTTTAATTTTCAAATAGCCAGCTGATACTAAATGGGGAGGGATTGTCGCTCTAATCATAGGATTGCTAATGGTTAGGCCATCAATAATCACCTCATTATCATCTGCAAAAGATTGAGTTGTTCCTACAGAAACAGTCAAAATAGCTATAAACAGCAATGATAGGATTGATAAGATATTATTTTTCATGCTCGATATTTAAACTCGCCTTAGTTACATTTCGTAGTTTCTGTACGTGATGACATATTTTATCACCAGACAAGTATAAATATTCTTGCTTTACCCTATGCTGCAAGGCAAAAATAAAAAAACCAGCATATATAAAATATGCTGGCTAGTTTAAGCGAACTGCTAGTAGAAAACTGCACTACTAGGTAAATACCGCTTAAGAAATACGCCTCAAGCGGTAAATTCGATTATAATCTCTGGCTACCAGAACCAAACTCAGGATAAGCTTCAACGCCAACCTCAGCAAGATCAAGGCCACGCTCTTCATCTTCTTCAGAAGCGCGAATGCCCATTGTAACCTTTAAGATAAACCATACGATAGCAGAAGCGATGAATGTGAATGCACCCATTGCAACGATACCAATAATTTGCGTACCTAAGCTTGCACCATCATTTGTTGCTGGAACAATTAATGTACCCCAAATACCTGCTACGAGGTGAACTGGAATAGCACCAACAACATCATCAATTTTCAGCTTGTCTAATAGCGGCACAGTCACAACAACTAAGACACCACCAACAGCACCGATTAATACTGAAGCTAAGCCTGATGGCGCAAGTGGTTCTGCAGTGATTGATACAAGACCTGCAAGTGCACCATTTAGCGCCATTGTCACGTCAATTTTGCCATAACGAAGCTGTGTAAGAACAATAGCTGCTACCACACCACCTGCTGCTGCAAGATTTGTGTTTGCAAAGATACGAGAAACATCAGAAACATCGCCAATAGAACCCATTGCAAGCTGAGATGCACCGTTAAAGCCGAACCAACCGAGCCATAGGATGAATGTACCTAATGTTGCAAGTGGAATAGAAGAACCAGGCATTGGCGTTACAGAACCGTTAGCACCATATTTACCCTTACGTGCACCAAGGATAAGCGCGCCAGCTAAAGCAGCCCAACCACCTACAGAGTGTACAATTGTAGAACCTGCAAAATCAGAGAAGCCCATAGAAGACAACCAACCAGCACCCCAAGTCCACTTACCAGTGATCGGGTATAATACGCCTGTTAAAACAACAACGAAAATCAGGAACGGCCATAGTTTAATACGCTCAGCAACAGTACCAGATACGATAGAAGCTGTTGTTGCAACAAACACCATTTGGAAGAACCAATCAGAAGCCGTTGAATAGCCTACATCTAACGCGTCACCACCAACTGGGTCAAAACCATAAAGACCAATAGAGCCTATGAAACCACCTTCAGCACCACCATACATAAGGTTATAGCCGATCACGAGATACATAATGCCCGCAATTGAATAAAGGGCAATATTCTTTAGACACTGCATAGAAACATTTTTAGTTCTCACAAGGCCTGCTTCAAGCATAGCAAAACCTGCAGCCATCCACATAACGAGAAAGCCACCAATTAAGAAAAGAAGCGTGTTAAAAATATAGGCAACTTCAGGCGTCACAGGCACTGCTGCGGCCTCTTCTGCAAGTGCTACAGAAGGAAGTAACGCAAGACTTGCGACCCCTGCAGTCGTTATTATTTTTGAAAGTTTCATGTTAAACCCTTACTTAGAAATTTTCATTGAGTGGAAAAATAAATTAAAGCGCGTCAGTACCAGTTTCACCTGTACGAATACGTGTTGTTGATTCAATCGCAGTTACAAAAATCTTACCATCGCCAATTTGACCTGTTTTTGCAGCTTCTGAAATTGTAGAAACAACTTGCTCTACCTTGTCAGAAGCAACCGCAGCTTCAAGTTTTAGCTTAGGTAAAAAGTTTACGGCATATTCAGCGCCACGGTAAATTTCAGTATGACCTTTTTGACGTCCGTAGCCCTTCACCTCAGATACAGTCATACCTTCTACGCCAATATCAGTCAGCGCTTCGCGTACAGCATCTAATTTGAATGGTTTGATAATCGCTGTTACGAGTTTCATTCCTAATCCCTTTCATTGTGTTTTGAGACTTGCTCAAGGATTAGATATACAAAAGCCGTGCCAACTTATTAATATTTTTTTAACACTTTGAAAAAGCTGCTTTTTTCAGCATTTTTGAATAATTCACAGTTTTCCACCAGTGATAGAAAGGTTATTAATTATGCAAAAAAATTGGAAAATATAAAATTTGCATATTTATTAGGCAGCTAGTTTGATGCTTTCCATATTTTAGAAATAATGGAAACAGCTTTTGGTGCAGGAGCTTCTATAAATGGCATAGGGCGTAATATAGATTGGGCAGCTATGCCAAATCGGATAATAAGCATGCCATTTAAAACACCTTCTCCAAATTTCGTTGATATCTTTGAGGCTAAACTATGGCCAAAGAGCTGAGAAGCTAAGCCATCTGTAAGAGCAATGCCGCCAGATATCGCAAGATTGGCGAAAGCTAAACGATATAGTTTTATCATGGCAAAACTATGGCTTTTACCCCCATAAACCACGCTCATTGCTCGAAGCAGTTTAAAGCTTTCATAACCTATAAAAATCATATCGATAAGAGCGCGGGGATTAACAGCCGTAACAATTGACACTCTTTTTGCTGCAGCGATTAACAAAGCCTCACTTTGCTGATCCAGTGGATGCATTAATTCACGTTCAAGAATTAAGAGATAATCTTCGCTATCCATAATATCTGCTTTATGGTCTTTAATCTTTTTCAGAGCATCTTTCACATCATCTCTATTGCGGTAAATATATGAAATTTCATCGCTAATTTTATGCGCATCCTGCAATGATTTAACAGCACCTGAGTTTAGTCTTTCCCTAAAGCCACTTAAATTATTTAACTTTCTTAAGGCAAACCACTCACGCAGCATTAAAATAAGAAAAAATACACCCGATAGAATAAATATAACGAAGCTGATATGACCAAGCCACTCACTACGGAGATAAAAATCCTGAATAATTTGCTCAATACTTAGCCCTAATATTAGCGAAAACATCAGAGCCATTAAAATTGAAAAATATTTCAAGAGAGAATATTTATTATCTTTGATAAGAGGCGATTTAGGCCCTTCTTCTAAATAGGTAGCATCCTCAAAAAAATCTTCTTCAAATATTAATTGGCTTTCTTCAGCAATTTTTGCCTTAGGCTTTTCAATAGAATGTGACTTTTCTTCTGCGCTATCAGGATTAACTGGAAAGGAGCGCGGTCTTTTCATAGTCATTATGCCAACTTATCTCCCAATAAATATTCTAGAATATTATCCATCCGAATATGCGGAAATGATTTATATGATTTTTGCTCAGATAATAAGGGAGGCCTGAATTTTATAAATCGATAATCTTCAGCACCAAATTCAGACGTTTCATGCTCAGGTTTAAAAACAAGGTCAGAGCATGCAGGCAAGCTCCCCGGGAAAATAGCTGTTTCGGTTTCACCATCAAAAAGCACTCCATCCAATTGCTCACCTTTTTCAGCAATACCAATGAGAACAGGGAGTTGCTCTCCCCCCTCTTCCATCTTAGCTTCTTTTGTTGATCTAATCGCTGCGATTGCTTGATACTCAATGGAAATATCGGCAATATTCGAACCATAAGCACGCTGCGTTAGAGACTTTACAATGTCTATCAACTTATCATGCTCTGAATGATGAATATGATCCGCTTTCGTCGCTGCAATTGTCAACATATCTATTTTACGCGTAAATAAACTAGAGATTATATCTGATTGCCCCACTTTAAAGCTCTTTAAAATCTGCTCTAAAGCATCTTGTAAATCTTGCATAGCGCCATAGCCTGCATTTAAAGCTGAGACGACATCAACTAAAATGACCTGCCGATCAAGCATCGCAAAATGGTCTCGATAAAAGGGGCGTATAATCTGGTGTTTATAAGCATTATAGCGGCGTTCCATTTCTACATATAAACTACGTTGCGGTGGTTTTTGTTCAAGCATCGGCAAGGGGCAAAATGTTAAGGCAGGGCTTCCCTCCATATCGCCTGGCATTAAAAAGCGGCCGGGGGAAAGCGTTGAAAGCGCAAAATGCGCCTCTCTTCCTTCACGTAGATAGTTTGTATAAAGGCTGGTGCAATGGGCGGCCGTCTGCTCATCCCATTCTTGGCTGAGATCTAAACTTTCAAGATAATCAAGCCATGGTGCACTGATTGATAAACGCGCCTCTTGCCGGGCTTTTGAAAGCATTTCTTCAGACCATTGAGAAAAGCTCTTCGACATCAGAGGCAAATCAAGCAGCCACTCCCCTGGATAATCAATAATATCTATTGTTAGACGGCTATGCCCCATATGGCGGGCGATTAGATGCTCTGTTTCATATTCAATAACAAGCCTTATCTGAGAAATATGCCGTGTCGATGAAGGCCATTTACGAGCGCGCCCTTTTAAATCATCTAAATGGTTTTGCCAATTAAATGTGGGAATAAGATCGTTTGGCTGCGGTTCAATGTAAACGGCTTTTATTCTGTTTGATTGCTTTGCTTTTAATTGCGGCAATCTCTCTTGAGATAGCAGTTGATGAATGAGCGATGTAATAAAAACAGTTTTACCTGATCGAGATAAGCCTGTTACGCCAAGCCTTATTGTAGGGTTTATCATGTCAGCAGCGCTATCAAAGGCTGTTTGCGCGCCCAGCTTTAATTGATCTAAAAATGTTAAATTGTGAGCCATACAAATATCTAAATACTAAAATATATAATTGAACATAAAATCATACTCTATATAAATATATAAGCCAAAGATACATCAATTTTCATTATTTGAAATGACGAATAATTTCCTCTCCTAGAGCAGCAGCAGACAAGAAGGCCGCCTCAACCTTTGAACCAACACACCAATCACCACAAGCAGCCATAGCTGCATTTGGTTCAAAAATATAGTCAAGCCCTGCTAAAGGCGTTGGCGTTGATGCATAGAGCCAGCGATGCAGCCTTATGATTTCAAGCTTATCAATCGGTATAGAAAGTTTTTCAGCAAAATGAGCAGTCATGCGCTTTGCAATATCTGATTGATCCTCTTCAAGATGCTGTTCTGCCCACATATTTGTTGTTTGCACTAAAATATTCATAGCCTGATCTTTTATATCACCATCACGCCTTGCAGATTGTAGCGACATGATATCAAGCATATCATCTTCAAATCGAATGATATCAAAGGGGATAGAGATGGAGTTGTTACATCTTAGCATCAGTGCATAGCAGCCAACCATTTGAACAACATTCGGCAATTCAATATTTAGAATTTTCTCTGTTTGCGGCGCTGGAGCCGTTGAGACAACCAAATCATAATCACCCAAATTATTTCGGTTTTGATCGAAGAGGCAAGAACCGCGAGCATTTTTTGAGCAATGTGCGATTTCAACGCCATATTCAATCTCAAACTCTTCCGCCATGGCTTTCGCCCAATGTGTCATCCGCCCCTTAGGAATATAAATTGGATAATTCATTTCCTTCGTAGTGAACGCCCCCGCTTTATCCATGTGCCCGAATTTTGGCTTCCAGTGAATAAGCGTGCCATCATCAACATAAGGCTTGATAAATTTTTGAAACATCTCGCTTTGAGCGCTAAAATATTGGGCGCCGTGATCAAAATAGCCAACATCAGTACGCTTAGAGGACATTCTGCCGCCACATCCACGTGATTTTTCAAAAATCTTCACATCAAAGTGATTATCAACGAGACGTTTCGCAAGGCTTAGACCAGAAAGACCTGCGCCTATAATCGCTATTTTCTGTTTTTTCATGATTTAATTTTAAACCTAATTTATTTCTGCTATTTATATTGCACTCATTGAAAAAATAACAAGCCTCCTAGCATTATTTAGATTTTTCGTAGAAAGTTGGAACTTTTAGGGACTAAACTAATAGACCCTGAGCCTAGGCTCATAGTTTATAAAATATAACCAATAAA
>WTKA01000123.1 GCA_011524605.1 Hyphomicrobiales bacterium
ATTGGTGTGCCCTGCAGGGTTCGAACCTGCGACCTACTGATTAAAAGTCAGTTGCTCTACCGGCTGAGCTAAGGGCACGAGATGCAGAATTAACTGCTGAGATCAGGTGTTTACAATCATAAAAACAAAAAAGCAAGTGCTTTATTGAAGAAAATTATATTTTTTTTTATTACCTTAATCATGCGTAAGAAAACGTAAAAAGATAATATTATGGAGAGATTAATCTCCCCATAATTATAAGAGCGATTAACGCGGTAAAGCTTGTCTGACTGTTGGATTTGATAAAATAGCCGTTGTTGCACAAGGGATACCCATGCCTAAATAAGCGTTACAGCTTTCAAAAGCAGTATCAGCGCTTGAAAATGTATTTAAATAAAGAAAATAGCGTCCAGCAGGATAGTCTGCTGTGATATGGCGTCTAATATTTGGCACGCCTTTACGCATTGCTACTGGATAAGACTTGCGCAAAGCATTTAATGTATCGCGAAGTGGTCCGACATCATTGCTGTTTGCTAATTCAACAATATAGTTTGTACCATTTATTGTCGAAGATGTGAGATCGCCTCTAGGGCGAATAGAGCCCGTGATAATAGATTGCCCTACGGGTTTTAAATTAGTTGTTGCCGTTTGCTCATAACGCTTTGGCTCAATAGAGGCTGTAATGATAGAATCAATGCCTTGTTCTCTCATGCGTGTTTGCGCAAAAACTTGGCGCTGCAATTCTTCCAATTTTGAAGGACGATCCCCTAATAAAGCAATTACATTCTCGCGTCCCATTAAGTTCGCTAATTGCTCTCTGCCTGAATCAGTGATAGCTGCTTTATAAACCGCACCACCTGCAATTAAGACAGCTGCACTCCAAAAAGCCACAGTTGATGCAGTACCAATTGCTTTTTCACGGCGCTTACGAAGATATTTCTCCGATAATTTATTATCGAACATACTCAAATACTCACAAAAATTACTCATACTCAAAAAACTAGTTCACATCTTAGTGATTTTTGATAAATGAAGTGTAAATTTTTTTGATAATATTAAAGTTTTAACAATGACTTTATTTATATTTTTATCAAAAACCCTAGATAATCGCTTTAAAAGAGAGTAGTAATGGTAGAACGTCCAATAGTTGTTGTTTTGGCAGCAGGCCAAAGCACAAGAATGAAATCTCGCTTATCTAAGGTGTTGCACCCTGTGGGCGGATTACCTGTTTTAGGCCATATTTTAACAACTGCTTTGTCTCTTGAACCACAGAAAATTATTGTTGTTCATGGTCCTGAAGGGGCTGAGGTAGCGGAATTTGCAAAAAATTACTCCGATAAAATTGTTTGCTGTGAGCAAGTGGATCGGTTGGGGACAGCGCATGCTGCCTTAATGGCTGAAAAAGAAATTGGTGATAGCGACGCTCCTATATTAGTGATGCTTGGGGATGCGCCCCTTGTTGAGGCAACACAGCTCAAAGAAAGTTTGCAAAAAATTACTGAAGGCGCTGGCATGTGCGTTATCGGCTTTGAGGCGCACAATCCGCATGGTTATGGCCGTATGGTTATGGATGGTGAGCGTTTAGTTTCTATTGTTGAAGAAAAAGACACAAATGATGACAATAAAAAGATTACCTTCTGTAATTCTGGTGTCATGGCCTTTGACGGTGCTCATTTCATAAAAATCTTGAAGCAGATTGGGAATGATAATGCGCAAAAAGAATATTATTTGCCTGATGCTGTGATTGAATGTCAAAAAAATGGTTTAGATGTTGTTACAACTTCTGCAGCCGAGGAAGCTTTTTTAGGGATTAATGACAGAACACAGCTTGCTGCTGCTGAAGCCATTTTCCAAAAAAGAAAGCGTTTAGAAATTATGCAGCAAGGGGTAACCATTGTTGCGCCGGACACGGTATTTTTTGCTTATGATACGTGTATTGGTCAAGATAGCTATATTGAACCCCATGTTGTTTTTGGAACAGGGGTGAAAATTGGTGAGAATGTAAAAATTCTTGCCCATAGTCATATTGAGCAAGCGAGTATTGGTGATAAGTCCAATATTGGACCTTTTGCAAGATTAAGACCAGGCACAGAGCTGGGCGCTGGCGTAAAAGTGGGTAATTTTGTTGAAACTAAAAAAGCGCAAGTTCACGCAGGCGCAAAAATAAATCATTTAAGCTATATTGGCGATGCTGAAGTTGGCGAAAAAGCAAATATAGGCGCTGGCACAATTACTTGCAATTATGACGGTTTCAATAAGCATAAAACACTAATCGGTAAAGAGGCCTTTATCGGGTCAAATTCCTCACTGGTAGCACCTGTTGAAATAGAAGAAGGGGCTTATGTTGGCTCTGGCAGCGTGATTACCAAAAAAGTGCCCAAAAATGCTTTAGCATTCACAAGAGCGAGTTTCCGCGTTGTTGAGGGGTGGGCAGAGCGCTTTCGCAAGAAGTTTTCAAAATAGCATAAATAAGTTTATCTCATCCATAATTTATCAATAACTGCTATGTAATAGCTTGTAACATCAATTGATTTGTTATTTTTCAGAATTTATTTATTAAAATTATATCATTAGCTTTAAAACTGGAGCAAAAGACGATGTGCGGTATTATTGGAATTTTAGGTCAAACACATGTTGCTGATGGCTTAATTGATTCTTTGAGAAGGCTTGAATATCGTGGATATGATAGCGCGGGCATTGCAACCTTGCATGATGGTAAGCTAGATCGCCGTCGCGCAGAAGGCAAACTCAAAAATTTGCAAGAGGTTGTTTACAAAGAGCCCCTTGATGGCGCCATAGGTATTGGCCATACGCGCTGGGCAACGCATGGTGCGCCAACAACGACAAATGCGCACCCTCACATGACTGATAAAGTTGCGCTGGTTCATAATGGTATTATTGAAAATTTTGCAGAACTGCGCCGAGAGCTGCAAAGCAAAGGTCGCGTTTTTGAAACGGAAACAGACACGGAAGTTGTCGCTCATCTTCTTCACGAGGCTTTGGAAGCTGGTAAAGAGCCGCGCGATGCCGTCAAAGATATGATTGAAAAAGTCGAAGGCGCCTATGCTTTCGCTATTATTTTTGCGAGCGATCCAGATTTGATGGTAGCAGTACGCAAAGGTAGTCCCGTTGCCATCGGTTTAGGGGATAAAGAATCTTTTATTGGCTCTGATGCTATCGCGCTATCGCCGTTTACAAACCGTATTATTTATTTAGAAGAAGATGATATGGCTTTTGTTGGCCGAGAAAATATTGAGATTTTTGATGGGGCAGGGCGCCCTGCTAATAGGGAAATTAAAATTTCATCTGCTTCTTCGATGCTGATGGATAAAGGTAATCATCGCCATTATATGGCTAAGGAAATTCATGAGCAGCCCACAGTGGTTGGTCAGACGATGTCAAGCTATGTTGATTTAAACGATAATAGTATCAAGCTATCTGATAGTTTGCCTTTTAATTTTCGCCAGCTTGACCGTGTTGCGATCAGTGCTTGTGGCACCGCATTTTTTGCTGGCATGGTGGCTAAATATTGGTTCGAGCAAATTGCGCGCATTCCCGTTGATATCGACATTGCCTCAGAATTCCGTTATCGCGAAGTGCCGATGACCCCAAACGGCCTTGCCCTGTTTATTTCTCAGTCAGGGGAAACAGCGGATACGCTTGCCACATTGCGCTATTGTAAAGACCAGGGTCAATATATTGGTGCGGTTTGTAATGTTGCAGAATCGACAATTGCTCGGGAATCTGATGTCGTTTTCCCAACATTAGCAGGGCCTGAAATAGGCGTTGCATCGACCAAAGCCTTTACATGCCAGCTTATGACTTTAGCCAATATTGCCTTAGCTGCGGCGCAAGCGCGAAAGAAAATTTCAGATGAAAAACTTAATGAGCTTGTCGAGGCATTAAAAGCGGTTCCGCGCTATATGGCTGAAGCAATGGCAGCAGAGGCACAAATTGAAGAGCTTGCAAAAGATCTCGCAAAAGCAAATCACATCCTCTATCTAGGTCGCGGCACAAGCTACCCGCTGGCAATGGAAGGAGCGCTTAAGCTCAAAGAGATTAGCTATATTCATGCTGAGGGCTATGCGGCAGGCGAATTAAAGCATGGACCTATTGCTTTAATTGATGAGAATATGCCTGTTGTTGTGATTGCCCCTTATGACGAGGTGTTTGAAAAGACCCGCTCTAACATTCAAGAGGTGGCAGCGCGCGGCGGCAAGATTATTTTAATAACAGATGAACAAGGTGCTGCAGAGGTCGAAACAGATACTGTGTCCACCATTATTATGCCGACGGTTCATCCTTTCATTGCGCCGATCATCCACGCGGTTCCTATGCAGCAGCTAGCCTATTATACGGCGGTGGCTCTTGGCACTGATATTGACCAGCCTAGAAATTTGGCAAAGTCTGTCACAGTTGAGTAGGGCAATAGAAAATAAGCTTTTTATATATGGGACATTAATACCTGGTGAGGTGAATGCCCTCGAATTTCTTTGCTCTCACGGCAGTTGCCATAAATGGCAACGCCTCCGAGAGGCGCGCAACAAAAGTTGCGGGGCTAAGTCTCGCCCTCTGGGGG